>CAINEG010000137.1 GCA_903847655.1 uncultured Bacteroidota bacterium | reverse complement strand
GTAACTAATGGCTGATGGCTTGTGCAAAAACATATAATAATCCCACTCTTCCACCTTCCCCTTAATGGTCGTAACCTGTTTTTGAATAGGTATCAAAGAATCCAAGGAAGTCTGAAGTTTGAAAGGTGCCTTTTTTATAAATTCAGATAAATCGAACAAATCAATACTTAATTGCTTTACGCCTCTTTCACTTTTTAATATTTCCTCAATTAAATTTCTTGAATTAAACTGCTTCAGCAAGGTTGATTTTTTTGCAGAAAATTCACTATCTACAAAATTGATTACTCCGTTAACCACCACATAACTTTTAGCAAGTCTTGTTCTGATTTTTAGATAACTATTGGCCTTTTCACTTTTACTTAATATATCAATATTGTCTTGTATAATATTATTGCTAATCTCCACTTTTTTGATCTCCTCCACGATCAATGATTGAAAAGACTTAATAGTAAAAATATTAGAATCCAATACCGATAATTTGATATTGATCACAGAAAAACAAATAAATACGATATACAAAAGACTAATAATCTGGTATCTTTTGACATCTACGTGACCTTCGGCCATATCCTAGATTTTAATTTATTAGCTGTATTGTTTGTATAATAAGATAAACGCCAATTGTGAACCTGCTGGCACCGTATTTGTTTTAGCTAAATGGTAATTCAATTTAGTGAATACATCTTTTTTGGAATCTTGTTCTTTCATATTAAATAACTCTAATAATTTAGACTTAGTAGTCACATTGTCTGCCACTAGCTTTTCAATAATAGAGTTGATATAGTTTAAGTAAGTCAACTCTCCATTGACAAATAATTCATTTAATGCTACACTGTATTCATTTTTAGGGCCAAAGTAAATAGTATCAGAATAACAATTAACTACATCATCCAAAACGATAGTCTTACTTTCTGCAATTTGAAACTCAATAATCCTATTGAAATATTGTTGACCAAGGGAAGAATCAGAGAATGATAATGTCGATTGTACTAAGTTTTTTAAATAGGCATACCCAGCAGCAGTAACCACATTGTATCTTACCTTCTTGAATTTAGATAACAATTTCTTCTTTAAATCATCAGCTTGTCCTGTTAAAAGATTAGTCAATGAAAATAATTCAGCCTCTTGTTTAATATCAATTTTTTGAATAAAATAATCAACCAAGGTCTGGCCCTTTAATCTAACCAAACTATTCAAACATTCTATATTTGGGCTAATGATAAGTTCCTTAGTAAAATAACTTTGTACATGATTTAAAACCAATTCCTCTTCTCCGCCAAATACTTGTTGTTCTTTAGATTTTCTTGGTCTAATCTCAATTGCTTCTCCTTGACCTGTTAAAATAAAATTGTCAAAAAAAGTATTGAACTTTATGATAGAAAAAGCTTTACACAACAACTCTACTTCCGCAGCTTGCATGGGATGTGCTTTTTCTAAAACCAATTTGCTCATTTCTGGAATTGGTAATTTCACTGGGAACTGTATTAAAAAAGGCAAAGCTTCTTTATTCGGTAATTTCTTGTCGAAAATTCTTTTAAAAATTTGACTGACTTGTGTGTAATCGTCGGTACTCAATTTATCCCAAGCAGGTTGGAAGAACAAGTCCTTTGCAAGACTAAGGATATCCATTTGCTCCAATTGCCACAATGAATGTGCCGCATTTTTCTGAGCTAGAGATGCATTCGCAAGATCTCCATTGATATCAATTTTTAAATTATTTTCTTCAGTACTATTGATAAGCTCCTGATTGTTAATTCTTACCACTGCATTTACACCATCAGTTCCATCCAATGCAATGTCCGTATTTGATCCGGATCCATCCCCTGTTTGTATATTGATGTAGGTTTCGCCAGCTGCAGCTTTAGCATTGGCTGCAATAGTCCCCAATCCTTCGGCGACTTTAGATAATGTTGCTTCTGTGGCCACTTCCTGCTTCACCTCAACGTCTATGAATTTAACAGCAGATACCCCAAACACGACTGCTTCAATGGCCAAACCGCCAGTGATCAGCAGATCTTGGGCAGGCCATTCCAATAACTTGGCAATTACTCCAATTAAAATTACAACGGCAGCACCGCTATAAAAAAGGTTGAAAATGTCTAATTTTTTGGTCTTTACGACATCTGGTTTCATAGGTGGATTATTTAGATACAATTTTACTTACGGATGTAAAAATCATTGTAATATAGATATATCTCTATCAGATTCAAAAAAATGTAAGAAAACGGATAATTAATGGAGGTGTTAATCTTGAATCATTGCTATTCAACATATTATAAATTATTTATTTATAATATGTTGAATTTATAGTAGATTGTATAAATAGTATCAAAAACTATTATAAGTGGCTGTAATTTAATCCTTTAAGGGTTATTCTTCATGCTTTGCCAAATAGCCTCTTTTTCGGCCAAGCTCAATTTAGCTAAGTC
>CAINEG010000136.1 GCA_903847655.1 uncultured Bacteroidota bacterium | reverse complement strand
ACATAATCCATGTCATTCATTCGCTTTGGAATACCATTGGCGATAAAAATATCTTTGTAGCCATCGTTGTCAAAGTCCATCATCAAAGTGGCCCAGGACCAATCGGTGGCAAAAATGCCAGCGTACATACCTATTTCACTGAACTGGCCATTCCTTCTATTCCATTGTAAATTGTTACGCGTAAATTGATAATCATAACCTACTGATATTTTGTACTTATAAATATCATAATCGTCTTCACCCAAGGACCTTTTTAATATATAAGGATCTTTGGGTAACATATCCATGGAAACGATTTCTGGAAAGCCATCATTGTTTAAATCACCAGCGTCTACCCCCATGGAGTATTGACTACTGTGCATCATGGCATTGTCCCGCTCATCTTTAAAAGTTCCATTTTTTTGATTGAGGTACAAATAATCGTTTTCGTGAAAATCATTGCCTGCATAAATATCTGGCCAGCCATCTAAATTTAAATCACTGACCACCACACCTAAGCCATAACTAATGGCATTGCTGTTTATTTTGGTAGCAGCTGTAACATCTTTGAAGTGGTCATGGTCATTTTTAAATATTCGGTCTCCTGAAAGTGGATCAAAAGTACCGATGAAATTTTTTCTTGGTGCAAAAGTACCATTCTGATGCACCGAATGATTCAATAAAAAAACATCTAAATCACCATCCATATCATAATCAAAAAAACTAGCCTGGGTACTAAAGCCAGAAAAATCTAAACCATAGGCCTGCGCTTCATCTTTGTAAATAGGCAGCCCATTTTTTATTTCTTGACAAACCAATAATTGATTTTTGTCTTTGAACTTTTCGAAATTACCTAGTCTGCATATATAGATATCTAATAAACCATCGTTGTTGATGTCAATGATAGATACGCCTGTATTCCATGCACTGTCCTGCGGTATATGCGCAGCCGTGGTGCTATTTTCAAATTTTAAATTGCCCTTGTTCAAATACAATTGATTGGCCCCTTCATTGGAAGCGAAAAAAATATCCATTTTCCCATCCTTATTAAAATCACCCACGCCCACCCCGGCCCCATTGTAATAGTACATGTAATGAAACATATTGAACTGCTCATTGGGATGCAGCCTATTTTCAAATTGAATGCCTGTTTTTTCGGCATTGAGCATTTCAAATAAAGGGGCTTCCTTTTTTTCTGGGCTACAGGCAACTAAGAGCAGGTTGAAACCAACCGCTACTATAATGGAAGCTTTATTTTGAAATTTAATTTTCATTTGAAATGGGCATCAATATTCATGAGTACAGGGAAATCGTCGTTACGAATAAACAAGACCCTTGGATTTTTTTTATTGGGCAAGGATAAGATATCTTTTACCTGACCGGTAATGGACAAGCCTGAAACTTTATCCTCTAATACTTCAAACTTTCTTTTGCCTTTGTTCATTAAAACAAGCCCATAGTTGGCATCCAATCTTCCAAATTGCGGAATAAATCCAAACTGATTGCCTCCCATCACCAAGTCAAGCTGATGGTCTCCATTTACATCTAATGCAAGGATCGCATTCAATGAAGAGTATTGCACTTCGGCGGGTAGTCTTTGAATATCAAATTGTCCATTGCCCTTACCCCAGGCTATCACAGAGGAAGTAAAATTATACATTTTAAGTTTTGCCTTTTTGATGCTGTCGGGACTAAATAATTCTTGAAAAGTTTTAGCCGCGTAATCTTTGTAATTTAAATTTTCTTTTTTGATCAAGGGCACTTGCTCTTGCATTTCTGCTTTTAAGAAAACAGTATAGTCTTTGCCTCCTATACTTCTTGTCAAAATCTTATCCAAGCTTTCATTGCCATCAAAATCATACATCCATAATTTAACTGGCGCAGTAGGATTAGGTTTCAAATAACCATTCTCTCCCATATTGCCCAAGATCAAATCCATCTTGCCATCCCCATCCAAATCGCTAATTTTTATACTTTGCCACCAACCAAACAAATCCATCAAATTAGATTTTTCTTCTACAAGTTGGCCATTGCTGTAGGAATAAATAGCAGGATACATGTAATCACCCACCACCACCAATTGATTTTTATGCTTACCCATTACATCGCCCCATACCGCAGCAGTCACCATGCCTAAGCTTGAAAAACTAGGCGCTATGCTATTGGTTTGTTCTGTAAAATTTCCTTTGCCATCATTGATGTAGATACTACTTGCTGGACTTACCCCATATTTAAAGGGTGTATTTCTGGCACCTGCAAAAATATCTAAGTCTCCATCCCCATCTAGGTCAAAGGATAAGAGCACACCCGTATTGTAAGAGAAATTGGGGAAAGCATTTTCTTTATAAGTGAAATTTCCTTTGCCATCGTTTAAAAACAAACGGTGATTTAATTCTCCACTATTGGGTAAACGGTCATTGCCACCAGCACCAATCAATAAATCTAAATCTGTATCCTTGTCTGCATCAAAAAAATCAGCAGCCACATCTTCGAAATTTTTAAAGGGGTCAAAGGCAGGGGTGGCTTTTTTTATAAATTGCCCTTCTTTGTTTTGTATATAAATAGCACCGCCTTTCCCGGCAGCCCCTCCAATAAATACGTCCAATAAACCATCTCCATTGACATCTCCACTGCTAGCTCTTGGGCCTTCTTGAGACAACATTCTTGGAATAATTCTTTCTGCATAAAAGTCCACATGGTCGTTTTCTACATGTCGGTCAAAATTGGCCACTTCTTCTACCATTAATGGTTTAGATGCAAGTGTATTTATCCTTAAGGGTGTACTTGTTGTATTGTTTTGATTGAAATGATAGACCGTATCAATTTTCTGAATAGAAAAAACAGATTGCGTAAGATTTGGCCATATAATTTTTACAGAATCTACCTTTGTGTTTTTTCCTAAGCCAAAAACTTGTTTATAATCCACAGAAGATTGAAATCCTCTTGCTGGAATTAGTTCCTTGCTTAAAATTTGTCCTTGTAGATACAAATTTATTTTGGCGCCAACGGCATTCGTATTTTTCGCCAAACCTTGTAGCTGAATACTTAGATAATGATTTTTATTAACCGTTCTGCTGTTATTTTTAAAAATAAAAGCAGGCATATTATTGTTGTTGACCACCATGTCTAAAGCCCCATCGTTGTTTAAATCGCCATAAGCAGCCCCATTGGAAAAACTTGGTATAGCCAAGCCCCAATCTTTGGCCGATTCTTTAAAACTTAAATCGCCATTATTGTGAAACATTTTATTGGCAATGGGCTGTGAACTCATCTTACTGATGATACTACTGATTTCTTCTTTCTTACCCGTCAACACCATTTTCTGAATCATGTTGTTCGCGAAAAAATCAATGAAGTCTTGATTGGTTAAATCTCTGTAAATACCATTGCTTACATAAATATCATTGTAGCCATCATTGTCTGCATCAAAAATCATTTCCCCCCAACTCCAATCACTGGCTTCTACGCCTGAATAATGGGCTACCTCTTTGAATTTTCCATTCTTATTGTTTAATTGCAAAGCATTGTGCATGAACTGATGGTAAAATCCACTGGCTACTTTTAATCGGTAGATGTCTATATTGTCAAAGGAAGTGGTTGTTTTTAATCTTTGCTCCTCATCAGGCAACATCTCTGTGGTAAATATATCTGGATACCCATCGTTGTTGATATCGGCCATGTCCGTACCCATGGAAGCGATGCTGTTGTGCTCGGTATATTTTTCTAATTCGTCTTTGAAGCTTCCATTTTTTTGATTGATGTACAAATAATCTCTTTCAAAAAAATCATTGGACACATACACATCGGGCCATCCATCTCCATTCACATCTCCAACGGTAACGCCCAAGCCAAAGCTGATCAGGGAACCATGTATACCCGCATCTTTAGATACTTCTACAAAACGCCCATGGTCATTTTTATATAAATGATCCCCTCCCCCTTTTAAGAAATCTGCTACGTTAGCATTCTCTGCCCTAATATCGCGCGCATTGCCATAATTCAATGTATTGACAGGAATGGGGCTATTGTTGACCATGAAACAATCTAAGTCTCCATCCATATCATAATCAAAAAAGGAAGCATGGGTAGTATAACCATCGTTGTCTAAGCCATAGGCTGTAGCACTGTCTGTGAAAGTTAAATCGTGGTTATTGATAAACAACTGATTTTTTCGAAGTTCTGGATGCATCATATTACCTGCATTGCAAACATAAATGTCCAACCAACCGTCATGATTGATGTCCACCATGGTGACGCCAGTACTCCATTGTTGTTTAGCTATAAAACCAGCTTTCGTGGAAATGTCCTCAAATTTAAAATCGCCTTTGTTTAAGAATAATTTGTTCGCACCTTGGTTCGCAGTAAAAAAAACATCTGGCAGCCCATCATTGTTAATGTCGCCAATACCCACTCCGGCCCCATTGTAAAAATTACGGTACTTGAAAATATTATTCTCCTTGTCATCGACCACCGTATTGGTAAACTGAATACCTGTTTGGTCCATTTTTTCAAACAATGCTGTGGATGGCTTCGTTTGGCATGCAGAAAGCAGACCAACAATTAAAAAAACAAAAACAAATTTATGGGTACAATTTTGCATAGGCTTGACCTCTAAAAGGATCAATAAAAATACGACATCTTGCCTTTATTCCCTTATTTGAATACCTCATTCAGGACAAAAAAAAAGCGCCCCCTCAAAATGAGGAGGCGCTGTATAAATAGTTAAACTATTAAATTAGTAACCGAAGTTTTGCTTCAAATTTGGATTAGAAGAAACTGCTTGGTTAGGTATAGGATAAACCACTCTGAAACCATCAGATTTAGCTGGTCTTTCAACAACTGGGTTGTTGAATACACCAAAACGAATCATATCTGGTCTTCTTACTGCTTCAAGGTACAATTCACGACCTCTTTCAGCTAAGATATCAGTTAAAGTAACTGCAGCTAATTTAGTGGCAGCAGAACGAGCTCTGATGGCATTCACAATAGAAAGCGCTGTTTCATTGTTAGTAGCAGTTCCGCCTCTTAAAATAGCTTCAGCCTTCATAAGTACTGCATCAGAATAACGCATCAAAACGAATTCATTTTCGGCATTGAAACTCATTTGATCTCCTTTCAAAGGATATTTCATAGTTCTGATACCTTTTGCTTCTGTAGAGAAGAACAAACTTACGTCAGGAGTAAAAATCAATGGTGAACCAGAACGGTCTTTTACCATTACTTTAGTTCCGTTGTCATATTTGTATTGTTGGCCAGCTAAGAAACCTGCATTGAAACCAGACAATTCTGTCATTAATGGTAAAGCAGTATATCTTCTAGCATCCGCTTCTTCGAAAGAATTGTAAAAATCAGAAGTAGTTGTGAAACCATTCCAACCAGAAAATGCTTGGTTGTAATGCGTTCCCATACCTGTAGCCCAAGTAACGTCTGCATTACCACCTGTTTGATTTTTATTACCAGCACCATTGGTTGCTCTAGATAAGATCAACTCAGTTGAAGCTGTGTTGTTGTCCCATTTAAAGTTATCCCAATATGCTTTAGATAATTTGAATCCTTTAGCAGTGATTGCATCTACCAAGCTAATTACTGTATTCATATCAGCAGCAGCAAAAGTATAAGGTCCTGCTGGAGTAGCTGGAGCTGCTTTGTATACTGCTTTGTTCAATAACAATCTAGCTTTTAAAAATTGAGCTGCTTGTTTGTTTGCTTTATGGTTATCGCTACCTGTACCAAAATCTGGTAAACCAGCAATAGCAGCATCAACATCAGCCAAGATCCAATCAAAAGCAGCTGCTCTTGTTTTTACTTCTGGTATATCATCTGGACCTGCAGTAGCAGAACGATAAGGCACTTGACCAAACAAGTCCATTACTTGAGTAGCAATAAAAGCTCTCAAAAATTTACCTTCTATTTGAGCAGCGCCAGTACTTTTCTCAGCCACTAAAGTAGCCGCGAACAAAGCACCATTTAAGCCGTTCCAAGTGTCATACAATTGATTGTGTGCACCATCTACTGCGTGTAAATGGATTTTTCTCCAAGTACCGAAATCATCCCAGTCAGTACCACGGGTTGGGCCTAGTAATTCGTCGGTAGAATGTTCTTGAAATGCAAACCAGTTACCCTGACCTGCTAATTCATTTAATTTACCATAAACTGAATTCAAGTCAGCTGAATTAGATCCAGCAGAGGCAGTAGCCACTGACTTAGAACCAAACACTTTCTCGTCTAACTTAGAACAAGATACCTGTCCAATGCAAAGTGCAAAAGCACCTACATAGATGGCCGTTTGTTTGATAAAATTATTTTTCATGTGTATTATTATTTAAAAAATTAAAAGCGTGCGTTAAGTCCTAAAGTGATAGTTCTAGCTCTTGGAGTGGCTGTATAATCAAAACCTCTTGATGGAACACCATTAAGGCTATGATCAACGTTTACTTCAGGATCTAGTCCAGAATATTTAGTAAACAATGCTAAGTTTTGTCCAGACAATGTTAAGTTCAATCCTTTAATGAAAGAACCTGGTTTAACATCTACTGCATAAGCAATACTTGCATTGGCTAAACGAATATAATCTCCTTTCTCCAAGAAACGTGAAGAAACGTTACCTGGGTTGATAGAGTTCTCGATATTATAAATAATATCTCTTGTTACGTTATGCGCTGTTTTCAAGCTACCCTTTAACAATAAGGCATTCGCAGTGTTGTTATACACATAGAAACCAGTTACTGCATTAAAGAATAAACTAGCAGTTAATTTTTTGTAAGAAAAACTGTTGGTTAAACCTGCGTTAAATGTAGGTAATGCACTTCCTTGTAATTCGTCTTTTGAACCATTTGCATAAACACCATTTCCATAAGCGTCAAATCTTAAGAAAGTAGGCATCACGAAAGTGAACAAAGGAGAACCGTCTCTGATTGTTTGAGCATAAGCACCAGACAAACCTTGACCATTTACTCCACCTGTATTTACTACAGTTGAACCAAATCCAGAAATGTTATTTTTCAAGAATGACATGTTGTAAGCAACATCCCATCCGAAAGCACCTTTGTAAGCTGGACGAACTAATTGATAATCTATGCTGAATTCCCAACCTGTATTATCAACAGTACCAGGTAAGTTAACCCAACGATCAGCAGAAGCTGCTGGTTGAGGATAGCTAATTAAGAATAATAAGTCTTTAGTAGATTTCTTGAAATAATCAACAGTACCGTTCAAACGACCATTGAACATAGTGAAATCGATACCAAGACCAGTAGTGGTGGTAGTTTCCCATTTCAAATTAGGGTTTGAGTTGGTATTCACTGAAGTGTTACCATTGAAATCTTTACTTTGAATCGCCAATGAAGCATAAGCAGGGAACTCTTGGTTACCTGTAGATCCATAGTTTAATCTTGCATCAAAGTTTGAGAAGATTTTACCCAAAGTGTTTTGAGCAAATTTTTCTTCTAAGATTCTCCATTTGAAACCAAATGCAGGGAAAGTACCGTATTTGTGACCAGCACTTAATTTAGAAGAACCATCAATTCTAGCCAAAGCAGAAAGGATGTATTTGTCTTTCATAGTATAGTTTACACGAGAGAAATAAGATTGTAATTCCACTTGTGTACTATCTCCATACTCATCTGTTTTTCCACCTGTATAAGAATCCCAGCTAGTTTTCAATGAGGTTGTACCTGCTACGCCCCAAGCTTGTTTAGCTCTGTAGTAGTCAGTTGTTTTTTGATAAGAGAATGCTGCTAATACTTGCAAGTTGTTGCCATTCTTATATGTTTTATCATAGTTCAAAGTGTGTTCGATCACTGCTGAATTTTGATTTAAGAATTGTTGTGCAGCTCTACCATGTCCACCGATATCACTACCTTGGTAGTTTTTACCGCGGATATTAATGATCCCTTGACCATATGCAGATGACATATTAGGTGATTGAAAAGTATAACGCTCTGTTTGGCCATTTTCAATACCATAAATAAGTTTGTAAGTCAAATTGGTTGACAACTTATAAGATAAAGACACGTTAGTCAATAATTTGCTATAAGTATCTTTATCATTGTAACCTTCTAAAATAGCAACAGGGTTTCTGTTTCCATCTTGATTGTCGAACCAAGAACCATCAGCATTGTATACCGGGAAAGTAGGATTGTAGCTAATCATTGCACCAATCAAAGATCCTTGGTATCCAGCATTATTGGTTACTTGAGCATATCTGTTTTTAACAGAAGACTTATTCACTGTAACGTCTAATTTTAAACGAGAAGTTAATTGGTTAGAATATTTCAAACCAAAAGTCATTCTATTTAAATCTTGCGTTTTAACGATACCTTGTTGGTCGTCAAATGAACCGTTTAATTTCAAAGAAGTTTTTGCATTAGAGTATCCCCAAGCTAAGTTGTAGCTCTTAGATACTGCTGTTCTGAAAACTTGATCTTGCCAGTCAGTATTGTAACCTTTATCGTTACCACCTACGCCTGTAACATCAATTCCAGCATCTGCTAATGTCTTCTTGATACCATACATAAATTCTTGTGGGCTAGCAAGGTCATAACGAGCAGCTGTAGTAGCAACACTAGTAGTAGTATTGAAAGTTAAGCTTGGTTTACCTTTACCAGATTTAGTAGTAATTAAAACTACTCCATTCGCACCTCTTGCTCCATAAATAGCTGCAGAAGATGCATCTTTTAAGATAGAGATGTTTTCAATATCATTTGGGTTGATGAAAGACAATGGGTTTCTTGCTGTAGTTGAACCTTCAACAGAAATACCAGAACCTGTCATTCCACCACCATATAAAGGCACACCATCAACCACATATAATGGGTTGTTGTTACTTCTTACAGAAGAAGTACCTCTAATGGTTACGTTGATAGCACCTCCTGGTTCACCAGAATTGCTAGTTACGTTAACACCAGCTGTACGACCTTGCAATAATTCCTCTGGAGATGCGATCACCCCTTTGTTAAAGGATTTCTCACCCAAAGAAACCACTGATCCAGTCGCGTCTTTTACTTTACGCGTACCGTAACCTACTACGACCACTTCATTCAGTTGGTTGCTAGTTTGGTTTAAGGAAACTGCGATGTTACCTGTAGCATCTACTTCTCTTGAAGAGTAACCTACAGAAGAGATCACTAATTTTGCTACAGTAGTAGGAATAGTAATAGCAAAAGAACCGTCAGCAGTAGTTTTGGTTCCTACTGATGCACCTTTAACTACAACAGAAGCTGCAGCAATTGGTGAACCGTCTTTTGCATCTAAAACCTTACCTGTAACTGTTTTGTTCTGTGCTTGCGCATTGATCACAAGCAAGCCAAGGAATAGTCCAACAAATGTGGACTTAACAATTTTGAAATTCATAATTGGCAATTTTTTGGTTTATTAAGCGTGTACAATTTACACGATTTTTGATTCCAACAAGTTTTATGTTAATTCTTTTTTAACTTTTCGAACAAAAAAGCTAACAAATAGTAGTTTAATGGTCCTGGCATTCACCCTATATAAGCTGAAAATCAATACAGTAAAGGACTTTTGAAAATACCCCTCTATAAAAAAATATTTCATTTTTTTTATCTTGCCATTGATTTTAAACAAAAGAACAAACGATTGCGGTAAATTTTGTGGTAAAGTTTCCATAAATTTGGTCATTAAATTGAACAAGGCATGACCAATACAACGCTCAAATTATTAGCCCAACAATTGCAAATAAGCATCTCAACGGTCTCAAGAGCTTTAAAAGATCATCCAGATATTTCTGCTAAAACAAAAGCCAAAGTGCATGCCCTTGCACAAAGTTTGGATTACGAACCCAATGCTTATGCTATTCAATTAAGAATGCAGAGCAGTAAAATTTTAGGGGTGATCGTTCCTGCCATTTCAAATTTATTCTACGATAGTTTTATTGCAGCGGTAGAAGAAGAAAGCAGAAAGCAAGGCTATGCTTTAATGATTCTTCAATCCAGCCATAATCCAGAGAATGAATTAAATAACTTAAAAATTTTTAGGCAAAATAGGGTGTCCGGCGTATTTGCTTGTTTATCTGCCAGCGCTGAAAATATTGATGTGTACCATAAAATGAATGAAAGAGAAATACCCGTGGTGTTTTTTGATATTGTTCCCAAAGACAATCATTTTACCAAAGTGCGGATGGCTGATGAGCGCTGTGGTGTGATTGCTGCTGAAAATATCATCAAACGAAATTCAAAAAAAGTATTAGCCATTTTTGGTGACCCCGGATTATCCATTAGTCAAAATAGAAAATTAGCCTTTCAAAATTTTATGAGAGACTTTGCGCCTAAAATACATGTGAATTACATCAATGCCAATAGTTCTGTAGAAGCAGAAGAAATATTTAAAAAACAGTATAGCAAAGCTTTAAAATTTGATACCGTGTTTTGCATGACCGATGAAATATTAATTGGGGTGATGAAAGCCATCCAGGCATTGGAAATAAAAGTGCCAAAGGAAATGGGCGTCATCAGTATCAGCAATGGATTTATTCCAAACTTATACCATCCAGTCATTAGTTATGTAGAAACCAGTGGCTTTCAATTAGGCAAATTGGCTTTTGTACAAATGATGGCCAATATGCAAGGAGGGAAAACACTGAACGAACTTACAGTTGATGCCAAATTTGTAGAAGGTGGTTCTATGTAAATACGACTCAATAAAAATTTATTATACATGTTAACACAGGCCAAAGCTTTTATTTTCGATTTAAATGGAACTATGATTAATGATATGCCCTATCATATTGGGGCTTGGCATCAACAACTGACTGCCTTGGGCAGTGCATTAAGTGTAGAGGAAGTAAAACACCAATGTTATGGAAAAAATGACGAGCTCTTAGAAAGAGTTTTTCCTGGTAGATTTTCCATGCAAGAAAAATTATCCATCGGCGCCAATAAAGAAGCTTTGTATCGTGTGGAATTTAAACCACACCTTAAATTAATAGAGGGGCTTGAGCATTTTATAGTGAAGGCTTTCGAAAAAAATATTAAAATGGGCATCGGCTCTGCAGCCATTAATTTAAATATTGACTTTGTTATTGATCATACGCAGATAAGAAAATATTTTGATGCCATTGTGAGTGCCGATGATGTAAGCATTAGTAAACCGCATCCAGAAACTTTTTTAAAATGTGCCGAGCTACTTGGCTTTGCCCCTTCGGATTGCATTGTGTTTGAAGATACACCAAAAGGGGTCCTCTGCGCACAAAGTGCAGGAATGAAAACAGTGGTGATCAAAGGATTGCATCAGGAAGCTGAATTTGCCGACTTTGACAATATCTTATTTTTTATGGAAGACTATACCCACTTAGCATTGTAATTGCACGCTCAACTACTTTCCAATACAGAATTTAGAAAATATAAAATCCAATTGATCCTCATTGGTAATTTGCCCAGTAATAGTGCCTAAGAAATGTAATGCAAGATTGATGTCGATAGCGAGCAAATCTCCAGTGACATTTTCTATTAAACCAGTTTCTACATCATTGAGTGAAAACAATAATTTTTTTAAAGAGGCCACATGCCTTGCATTGGTAACAATGGTGCCTTCTTTGTTCAAGCCATCCCCCACTACTTTTTGATGCAATGCATTTTCAAGGGCAAGAATATTTTTTTTGTCTTTAGCTGCAATGAAAATAATTTCTTTTAAATCAGGCTCTTTTTCTAAACTGGGATCAATGGCAATGTCCATTTTATTTCCTACAAAAATCAATTTGTGCGCCCCTACCAATTCCTGCTGCCAGTCTTTGATTTGTGCAGCACTAGTGGTACTTGCATCAAATAAAGCAATCACTATATCGGCCGCTTGAATTTTTTCTTTACTTTTTTCAATACCCATTAGTTCGATGCTGTCCGACGTACTATGTCGAATGCCTGCGGTATCAATCAATTTATACATCACGCCTTGAATATTCAAATATTCTTCTACAGTATCCCTAGTCGTGCCAGGAATTTCACTCACCAAGGCTCTATTTTCATTGAGCAAGGCATTTAACAAAGTGGATTTACCTGCATTGGGCTTGCCCACAATGGCAACTTGCACGCCATGTTTGATTACATTGCCTAATTGAAAGGATAGCAACAATTCATTGGTTTTTGCTTGCAAGTCATGCACTAGTATTTCTAAAGATTTTTTATTGGCAAAGGCAACATCTTCTTGTGAAAAATCTAATTCTAATTCTATCAACGCCGAAAACTTAATGAGCTTCTCGCGCATCACTTGTAAGTCCGACGAAAAACCTCCTTTCAAATTGTACAAAGCCGTCTTGCGTGCAGCTTCTGTATTGCTGGCAATTAAATCGGCCACCGCTTCGGCCTGGGTTAAATCTAATTTTCCATTTAAAAAGGCACGTTGTGTAAATTCTCCTGGCTTGGCCAATCGAGCTCCATTGGCTTGAAGCAATTGTAATATATCCTCTTGAATCAAAGGTGCCCCATGACAAGAAATTTCGACTACTTCTTCGCCTGTATAAGATTTAGGTGCTTTATAAATAGTCACTACTACTTCATCAATGACTTCTTTACCATTGATGATTTTTCCTAAATGCACGGTATGAGAGGCTTGATTGTTTAAATGCTTCTTTGTAAAAACCGAACTCATCAGCTCAATGGCTGTTGGACCACTTAACCGTATTACTGCAATGGCCCCTAAACCAGGCGGGGTGGCTAGGGCAACAATGGTGTCATTCCAGGAACTTAGATTTTCGCGCATAGGGCAAAGGTAAACTTTAACTAGTATTTATGGAAGCCTTACAAGGCAAATAAAGAGGCCTAAAAAAAAGCCCTTCCCGAAAGTTCGGGAAGGGCTTTGATATAATTGTAAGTTAATTCTTAAAACTAATCTTCAGAAACTACGAATACAATGGCTTGACGGTGACGATAAATTACATTACGTCCATTTTGAACTGCGGGCTTCCATTTTGGACCTCTTGTAATTACACGAACCGCTTCATCTTTAGTACCATATCCAGGATCGTTCTCAGATTTTACATCACTGATAGAACCATCTCTTGATACGATAAAAGAAACTACTACAGAATATTTTCCTGGAGGCGCTCCATTTTCTACTGGTAAGTCTCTATTTAAGGTTCTTTCTAGGTAACGAATCCAACCTTGTTGTCCACCTGGGAACTCGGCTGGGATTTGTACCACAGTAAAAATCTTATCTGTTTCTTCGTCTGCTGGAGGAGCTACTGGTCCAGATTCAACTGGGGCAACCAATCCATCATCTTTAATACCTTTCTGATCGGTAGCGCCAATTTTTACGTCTTCTAGCTTTTCAACTTCTTTAACTTCATCCTCTTTTTTCACTTCCTCATCTTTTACGATTTTAGGAGGTGTAAATTTTGCCATTTCCACTTTGGGTGGCTCCACTTTTGGTGGTGGCGGTGGAGGCGGAGGTGGTTTCTTTTCTTGAGTTACGTCTGTCAAAGAAACATCCGTTACCACTATTTCAGTTTTAGATTTCTTAGCGCTATTAGACCAAATTGCAGCAGCAGCCAAAAGAACGGTTACAGTGACCATACCAATCAAAGCCTTTTTAAGGCGATCATTGTAGGTTTTTCTTAAGTCATAAGCACCATATTCCTTAAACCTTCCCTCAAAAATGAGGTCTAGAATATCGGCGTTTAATATTTTGTTTATGTCCATTTTTTAATGCTTTTAATTGCTAGAAGATTTTGCGGCCTCATCGGATTTTTTAACCAATTGCTCTTCAATGTCAAAAATATCTACTAGTGCATATTTTTTTACTACGTTAATTGACATTTCATCTAAAATATCAATTACGTTTTTGTAAGTACAATTTGAACTTGGCTTAATCACAATAACTAAATCCTTTTCTGGATTCGTTGGATCTTGTGCGATACTTCTTACATACTCTTTCTTTTTCAAGATGATGTCACGAATGGAATTTTCTCCATTGTACGAAGCAGATAAAAAATTCGAAGCATCAGGTTTCAATTGTCCTTCGTAATAATATATATGGTTGTCTGCACCCATTAAGATGGTTAAAGCACCTGATTCCTTTGCTTTGTTTTGCTCTTCAGGTTTTACTTTATCATCAGGCAAAATCAACTTCATTGCTGTAGGTTGACTCATCGTAGTAGTGAAGATGAAAAAGGTAATCAAAAGAAAACCTAAGTCCACCATCGGCGTCAAATCGACACGCGTTGATAGCTTTTTTCCTTTTTTGACCCCTGGTCCTTTCTTATGGCCACCACCCGAGGTATCTAATTCTGCCATAGTAAATAGCTTTTAATTAGTTTATAATTTAGTTGTCCTGTTTTTCGCCACTCATTGATTTCTTATACAATTCTGAACCTGCCGGAGCATTTTCGGGATTGGTAATCATTTGAAATCTTTGAATATTGTTTTTCTTAAATGCGACAAGTACATTTTTGAAAGCTGGATACTTAGCTAAATTGTCTCCTTTTAATAAAAGATCCAATTTTGCACCGGCATAAGCTTCATTCACCACTTGCATCCAAATGATCAATTCATTGTCTGTACTGTCCTTGCATGGAATACCAGGAAGCAAGTTCCCTTTTCTGTTTTCTTCACTGACTTCTAAAAAAGATTTTAAACCACTTAACGGCGCTCCTATGAAATTGGCACTTTTAAAAGCAGGAACATCTATTCCTAAATTTTTAGTGGCATTCAAAGAGTTCGCAATAGTTTCTCTTTTTTGTTTGTCATCAATGGTAAGAAATACTTTGCCATCCTTATCAATGGTAATTAAGACGAAATCCTTGCTTGGAGCAATTTTAGAAGATACTGAACTTGGTGTTGTAACTGCTATTGCTTCTGAAGGTTTGAACTTAGTAGTCAAGATAAAGAATGACAATAAAAGGAAAGCCACATCGCACATGGCTGTCATGTCGATGGTGGTACTCTTACGAGGTAATTTGGCTCTACCCATT
>CAINEG010000135.1 GCA_903847655.1 uncultured Bacteroidota bacterium | reverse complement strand
CTGGCTAATAATCCATACCAAACGGATGGAATTTCATTCTGATCGATGAAATTAAAATAAATCCAGACCAAAAGTCCCGCAATCATACTCAGGTGTGAGCCCATCGCACTGGCTTTTTTCCACCATAACCCCGCATTTAAGGGGATAAATAATGACACAAGGCTAAATGCTGATGCCTCACTAACAAGTTCAAAAATATTTTGCCTGCTAATGGCCATCCAAATACATGCTCCAGTGACTAGGACGACGGAAACTCGGATGTAAAATAAAACTTTTTTGTCATCAGGATTTTTAAGGCTGGGTTTCAATAAATTTTCTCCCAATACACTTGCCGGCGCTAAAATTGCCCCACTAGTTGTGCTTAATAAGGCAGAAAGTAAGGCGCCTAAAAATAATATTTGAACTCCATAAGGGGTAAATTTCATCACAAGATTTGGAATTAATAAATCATCCTCTGCCAGTAAACTAGGGTAAAGTCTTACGGCAATTAGTGCGATGACCAAGGGAAGCATTGCGATGCTTCCATACATCATTCCGGCAGCTAAGCTAGCTTTTGAGGCAACTTTGGCACTTTTTGCTGACATAACCCTTTGGAAAATATCTTGTTGGGGAATAGACCCTAAACCGATCGTCATCCACGCCGCGCTATAGGTCAACCAGTCCACCCAGGTGTTTTCTTTGGGAATAAATCGAAAGAAACCTGTGGGTTGTTGGTCTATAAATATGCCCCAATCAGGAATTTTGTCCATTAATAAATAGGCCAAAAATAGTAGGCCAATAATCAAAATGATATTGTGTAAAAAATCGGTGATGGTGATGGACCACATTCCCCCCAAAAGCGTATAAGTCATGACTAAAACGGCACCTATCACGATTCCCGTTTCCGTTGAGATGGGTAAAAGCAAATGTAAAGTCATGCCCAAGGCGACGAGTTGGGCTGAAATCCAACCAAAATACGAGGGGATCATCACGATAGCAGATAGTTTTTCGGATAAAGCTCCAAATCGTATACGGAAATAATCACTAAATGTTAACACGGGAAGCGGGTACAGTTTTTTGGCATAAATGGATCCGACGATGAGTAATCCTAAGGCGGCCCCAAACGGTTCTTCGATGATGGCTAATACTCCTCCATGAACAAATTCACGAGGGGCTCCTAGTATTGTTTCGGATCCAAACCATGTGGCAAAAGTCACCATGGTGGCTAAGGCAAAGGGAAGCGATCGGCCTGCTAAGATAAAATCCTGAGTAGAATGCACTTTTTTACTCGCCCACCAGCCTACGACTAAGTTTAAAAGCAGATAAAAAATGACGAAGCCCACCAACATAATTGCCTAAAATTTAACCCAAAATTATCGATTTTTAGGAGAACCTTTTACCTTTACCTCACATTGAATATTTAAATATGCAAAATCAATTTGTCCGGGGGATCTGTGTTGTTGCCATGTTGACTAATTTATTTTCTTGTACTCAAGTTCATTGGTCTCAAACTTTTCAAAAATCACCGCTTTCCAAACAATCCAGCGGCCTTGTTATCCAAGAGTTAAATACTGGCAAAGTTGTTTTTTCTCACCAAGCAGATCAGTTTTTCATGCCTGCTTCCAATGCTAAATTGGCTACTTTTTTAATGGCCCATTCTTTTTTAGGAGATTCTATCCCATCATTTGCCTACCATGAAGCGAAGGATTCGCTATTTTTTTGGGGTACAGGAGATCCGACCCAATTAAATCCATCCTTTAAAAATACGTCGCTGATCGATTATTTAAGTAAGTCGACGAAGGTGCTCGTATACTGTGCGCCACAAAAGGAAATTCCCCCTTTGGGCTCCGGTTGGTCATGGGATGACTACAATGACAGCTATTCAGCGGAAATTTCTCCATTGCCCTTATATGGAAATCTTGTTGGTTTTTCATTTAAAAACCAGCAATGGGAGACTTCTCCTCGCTTTTTCAATTCGGCTATTTCAGGAAATAATCCCTATAATTATGTGCTTAGGGACCGCTTAAAAAATGAGTTTACTTTGCCGGTTTCGAAGTCGGAATTGAAGGCCCAACAAGTTCCCTTTGTGACTTCCGCTTCTTTGACGGCAAAATTATTGGCAGACACACTCAAAAAAAATGTGGTGGTTCAACGAAAAGCAATAAACCCTTCGGCTAAAATTCAGTATGTTGGCCTGTTGGATTCTTTATATGTGCCTATGCTTCACAATAGTGATAATATGATTGCAGAGCATTTATTGTTGTTAATTGGCGCGAAGAACCAATGGACTGGCGGGGCACAAGAGATCATTGCCAAATTGAAAAAGGAATCTAATTATGAATTTTTGAAAGCAGTTCGTTGGGTGGATGGATCAGGTTTATCTCGCTATAATTTATTTAGACCCATGGATTTTATTGAGATATTGAGGGCCTTGCACCAATCATTCGGCATGGATAAGCTGCAATTTCTTTTGCCGCAAACAGGTAAAACAGGGACCTTAAAAAGTGTCAAACTGAAATCGGATGGTCATATCATTTGGGCTAAATCAGGTTCTTTTAGCAATACCTATGACATGTCAGGTTTTTTCCAAAATTCAAAAGGGAAAACCTATGTCTTTTCTATTATGACCAATTTGGCCAATCATTCCGTCTCGCAAAGCAAGCGCGACGTGATCGATTTTCTTAAAAATTTAGATTAATTTTTTTTTTTAGGAATTGATGATAAATTCCATAGCTGAGCCCAATAAAAATCAAGACGTACAGGATGCTTTGCTGGTTTGTCAACAAAGTCCCCAATAAAAATAGGGAGGACAAAAACACCAGTAATATAGGCAAATAGGGATATGCCCAAACCCGATACGGTCTGGCCAATTGGGGTTCTTTTATTCTGAGTTGGATTAACGCTGCAAATCCCGACAGGTAACTAGCGACAAAAAAGAACGTGGCAATATCAGAAAGTCGTTCATTTATTTCCTTCCCAGCCAACAAAAATAAACATGCGAGTACTAGTGTGATATGGGTGGCGAAACTGGGGCTGCCGACTGCATTTATTTCGCTGGCTTTTTTGAAGAATAAGCCATCCCGACTCATCGAAAAAATGACTCTTGGCGCAAACATCACTTGCGTATTTAAAATTCCTAATATACTGACCATCAAGAATAAAGTGATCCACCTGCCCATATTGGCACCAAAAATATAGGTCATGGTATCGGCGGCGGCCAATTTGCTTTGGCTTAAAATAGAAAAAGGTAGGCTATATAAAATGGCGATATTGATCATGACGTAAATGAATGCCACCACGATCACGCCTATAAACATCGATTTAGGCATGCTTTTTTCTGGGTTTTTGTTTTCTTCGGTGAAGTAGGCGGCGGTGTGCCAACCGTCAAACGCGTAGAAAATGGAAAGTAATGCAGTCATAATTCCCGACCACAGGGGAAGGCCGATGGGAGCGGATGGGCTTTCGGAGATGACACCGCCATTTCCCATGAATGCGCAGATGCCTATAAAAAACAAAAGTGCGACTGCTTTAATTCCGCTTAACCATTCCTGAGATTTTCCAGCTAAGACCACTCCTAATTGGTGAAAAAGCCAGAGCGAAATTAAAATTCCTAAACTGCAGTAAACCAAATAGCTTGATAAAAATGGGAAAAGAATGGCCAGGTATTCTGAGAACGTGTAGGCGCCAAAACCGAGGGCTGTGACGGTGCCGAGCCAACTAGACAGCCCCACTAAAAATCCGATATATCGACCAAAGGCACGCTCGGCGTAGCCATACCAAGCACCCGCTTTGGGAATGGATAAACTTAATTCCAATACGCAGCTAACGCCCAAAAGGGCATAAGCGGCTACTAAAATCCAAAGTGAAATAATTATTATAGGGTCATGGAGAGATGCCGCGATGGGCCCTGGTTTACGTAAAATTCCGGTGCCAATGGTTCCTCCGAGGGTTACGGCTACCCCAAAAGTAGTCCCTAAAACTTTCCATAATTGTTTAGTTCCCGTTTTCATTTTTCTTCAATATGTAATCGCCAATCAAAGGAAAATGGTCTGAATAATTGATATTTCGGAGGGTTCTGAATTGGACAATCTTCCAATCGTCGGAGAAAAATTGATTGTCGATCCGAACTAAATAAGGACTTCGGTTCAAAGTGAATCCAAAACCGCGCCCAGCCTCTTCAAACGAATTTTTTAAGCGTTCTCGAATGGTGCCATAGGCCCAGCCATAGGGGGTCTCATTTAAATCACCTACGACAATGACCGGAAATTGGCTTTGTTGGATTAATCGATTAATCTGATTCATTTCATCTCGGTGATGAATAAACCCTTTTCGGAGGGAAGCAATAATTCCCCTGCCTTCTTTTTTGGCATCTTCGTAATCTTGGTCTCGGATCTTTCCCGTTACTTTTCCCACTCGGATACCCATGGACCACAATTGGAG
>CAINEG010000134.1 GCA_903847655.1 uncultured Bacteroidota bacterium | reverse complement strand
TTACAAAAGATGGAAATACAGGACTGGCCTAGCTTTCCATGGAGAGGCATGATGGTAGATGTGGCCCGTCATTTTATTCCATTAGACATGATGAAACGTAATGTGGATGCCATGGCAGCAGTAAAATATAATATTTTGCACTTGCATTTAAGCGATGATGAGGGCTTTAGAATTGAATCAAAAAAATATCCAAAACTTCATGAGCAAGGTTCCAACGGCGAATATTATACGCAAGCTGAGATGCTAGATTTAATTGCTTATTGTAAAGACCGAGGGATTGTCGTGTATCCTGAATTTGATTTGCCAGGACATAGTCAAAGTTGGTTTGCGGGTTATCCTGATTTAGCTGCAGAAAAAAAAGTATACCATCCAGGACTTAGATTTAACGTACCAGGCGATAAGCCGATGAGTATAATGACCTTGATGCAGTTAGCAAAAGCTTCTGCAACACCTACCATCGATCCAAGTAAAGAAACTACTTATGCCTTTTTGGATGGATTGCTCAAAGAAATGAAAGGAATTTTTGGGACTGGCGGATATGTACATATGGGCTTAGATGAAAACAATGGGGTGGCCTGGCAAAAGAATCCAGCCATCGTAAAGTTCATGCAAACCAAAGGAATCAAAAATACGCATGGCTTACAAACTTATTTTGCCAATCGTTTCTCCAATATCATTGAAAAAAATGGGTATCAGCCGTTGGCTTGGGAAGAAGCTTTTGATAGTTCGGTGTCAAAAAAGATCTTAATTCAATTGTGGAGGCCTGGCTTTATGGGCACCCCCCTATCTCCAGAAGAGATTGCTAATCAAGGCAATAAGTCGATTAGTTCCAGGGGTTTTTATTTGGATGTATTTATGCCCGCCTATTATCATTATTTAAATGATGATTTTACCAAGTTCAATATTAGCCCCAATTTATTAGGTGGAGAATCGGCCATTTGGGGCGAACTCATGGATGCCAGTAATTTTGAAACTAGGGTATGGCCAAGAGCGGCAGTTATTGCTGAAAGACTTTGGTCTGATAGAAATAGGATAGAAGTGAGTTCGATGTATGAGCGCATGTTTAAATTGAATCGCTATTTGTCTTGGAATGGTTTAAATCAAATTACAAATTCAGATAGAGCCATTAGTGAGTTTTTAAATGGGTACTCCAATCCTGGGACCGAAGCGCTAATTAAAGTATTGGCACCTGTCAAAGGTTACAAAAGAATCATGGCCATCATGACCAAACCAGAAGCATTGAAGTCAAGTGCTTTTGGAGAAATGGCAGACATCCTTCCAATTGATGCAGAAGCAAAATGGTTATTCAGAAAACAAGTGGAAAATTATTTAGAAAATCCTTCTGAAGACAACACCGCCCAATTAACCAATACAATAACTGTTTGGAAAAACTGCGCTACGGATGTAAACGATTTACTACTTAATGCACCCAAACTTACGAGCATTAGAAAACATGCAGAAAATTTAAGTAATATCGCCAACTTAGTACTAACCTACTTGCCGCAAAAAAATGAAACAGATAAGGTGGCGCTTTTAAAACAAATCGCTATGGCTAAATCTACCATTAATGAGGTAGATTTGGCGGTGATCGATGAGCTAGAAGCCTTGGTGAATGGTCGTTTCAAAGAATTGGACAGAAGTATTTCTTTGTTTTAAACTTTAATAATTACAATGTATAAAATAGTAAAAATGAAAAAATTTATTCTTATTGATGTGTTTTTGTGTTGTATGTTTTCTTTTCATAATCTTCAAGCTCAAAAGCTTTCGGAAAACATTAAATTAAACCAAGTAGGTTATTATACCCAAGG
>CAINEG010000133.1 GCA_903847655.1 uncultured Bacteroidota bacterium | reverse complement strand
GCCGATGCACGAAGAAAAGTATTGTCGCAATTATCAGGAAGAAGAATTGTAGAAATGGGGAAAGAAAATTTAACCTTATCCAAAATATTAACCAGAGATGCTTTTGAAAATGCGATATAAGTAAACGCAGCTATTGGAGGCTCAACCAATTTTGTAATTCATTTGTTGGCCATTGCAGGTCGTATTGGTGTGGAATTAAATTTGAACGATTTTGATACACATTCTCAGGGCATTCCACTGCTAGCCAATATTCAACCCTCGGGCGAACATTATTTGGAGGACTTATATTATTCTGGTGGCATGCCCGCCATCATGAAAGAAATGGGATCAGTGATGCATCAAAATGCATTAACAGTGAATGGAAAATCTATAGGAGAGAATTGCGCCAAGGCCGAAGTGTATGATCGAAATATTATTGGTACGATGAAAGCGCCTTTCAAACCCGATTCTGGCATTATTGTAGTCACAGGAAATTTAGCACCCAATGGGGCCGTGATTAAACCATCGGCAGCCAGTGCCAATTTATTAACACATCGGGGTAAAGCAGTGGTCTTTGAAAGTATTGAAGATTATCATGCACGCATCGAAGACCCGAATTTAGCAATTGATGAAAATAGTATTATGGTTTTACAAAATGTAGGACCAAGAGGTTATCCTGGAATGGCCGAAGTGGGCAATATGGCCCTGCCTAAAAAATTATTAGAAAAAGGTATTACAGATTTAGTGAGAATATCTGATGGAAGAATGAGTGGCACAGGATTTGGCACCGTGGTATTGCATGTATCTCCAGAAGCCGCTGTGGGTGGAACTTTGGGCTTGGTCAAAAATGGAGACATCATTTGTTTGGATGTGCCCAACAGAAAATTAACCCTCGAAGTTGCTGAGGATGAATTAGCAGCAAGAAAAAAATTATGGAAGCAAACCCAAAAGATAGCTACCAGAGGCTATGTGCATTTGTATCAAAATCATGTAGAGCAAGCGCATTTGGGTGCCGATATGGATTTTTTAAAAGGAGGATCGGGTAGCACGGTCACCAGAGATTCTCATTGATGATTATTTAGATGAATTAAAATACTTCTTATGGAATTTAAAAACAAAGTAGCCATTGTAACCGGAGCTGGTAAGGGGATTGGTTTTGAAATTTGTACCAATTTGGCTTTAGAAGGAGCCACCGTATTTTTGAATGATTTAGATGAAGCCTTGGCTATTGAAGCAGCAAAAAAAATCAATGAAAAAACAAATGGACAGTGTATTGCCATGGGAGGGGACAGCAGTGATGTAGTTTTTATTCAGAAAATGGTGGATGAAGCAGTAAGCAAATTTGGAAAACTTGATATTGTGATTGCCAATGCAGGCATTACTTTATATGGTGACTTTTTTAAGTATAGCCCTGAATCATTTTTTAAAGTGATGCAAGTAAATTTAGGAGGTACTTTCTTTTTAGCACAAGCAGCTTCTAACCAAATGAAAAAGCAAGCCAATGGAGGTAGTCTTTTATTTACTTCATCTGTAACAGGGCATCAAGCACATAAGGAATTAGCAGCCTATGGCATGAGTAAAGCCGCCATCGAAATGTTGGCGCGCAACCTAGTGATCGAAGTATCTCCATTCAAAATAAATGTCAATACCATTGCGCCAGGGGCCACTTTAACAGAGCGTACTTTAGAGGATCCTAAGTATACCGAGGTGTGGAATCAATTAACCCCCATGGGCCGACCGGCCTATGTTTCAGACATTGCATCCGCCGCCTTATTTTTAGTTTCAGACAAAGCCAAGCATATCACAGGACAAACCTTAATCATCGATGGTGGTTGGACCTGCATTAGTCCTGCGCCGTTTTAATTGCTTTATTAAATATTCATGACCTCATCCCAACTAAATATCGAAGTGGTAGGCAGTAAAATTTCCTTATTGGGGGAGGGGCCTGTATGGGATGCAAAACAAGGCATCATTTATTGGATAGATATTTTAAATGGGCAATTACTTAGCCATCATCCAAAAACAATTACGCAGGCAAGCATAGCTTTAGATCAAAAGATAGGTTCATTTGCTTTAAGCGAACATGGCAAAATTATTGCGGCCTTAAAAGAAGGCATTTATTGGGTAGATAAAACTAGCGGACAAAAAGAATTAATTATAGCCCCTGAGAAACATTTACCTAATAATAGATTCAATGATGGCAAGTGCGATCCTGCAGGAAGATTTTGGGCAGGTACCATGTCACTCACTGAAGAAAAAGGAGCAGGTAGTTTATACTGTATCGAAAAAAATAAACAAACAGGTTTAATCGAATCCAAAAAAATGATTGCAGACCTAACTATTTCTAATGGAATGGCATGGAGTAGGGATGGCAAAACATTTTATTTTATTGACACACCCACTTATGAAATTGTATCCTACGATTATGATCTTAACACAGGATCAATTGAAAATAAAAAAATAGTAGTAAATATTGATGCTGCTGATGGATTTCCAGATGGTATGACGATTGATGCAGAAGGTATGTTATGGGTGGCGCATTGGGGTGGTTGGCAGGTGACTAGATGGAATCCAGTTACAGGTAAAAAACTAAGCAGTATTCAATTACCTGCCGCAAAAATAACCTCCTGTACTTTTGGCGGCGACAATTTAACCGATTTGTATATAAGTTCTGCAAGGGTAGGGTTAACTGATGCAGAATTAGCAAAACAACCACTGGCGGGGTATTTGTTTGTAGTTAAAAATTGCGGTTATACCGGTTTGCCTGCGGAG
>CAINEG010000132.1 GCA_903847655.1 uncultured Bacteroidota bacterium | reverse complement strand
GTGGCAATGACCAATCCAATGGTATTTGGAGAATTTGAAAAAGAAGTAGATGCGATTGTAGGAGAGTTTGGTGTACAAGTAGAAGCTCAAATGGACATCATCTCTGGTACAGTGGAACCAAGTGGTTTGCTACCTATGCAGATGCCACTCAATATGAGTGTGGTTGAAAAGCAAATGGAAGATGTACCACATGATATGCAACCCTATAAAGACAGCCAAGGATATCTGTATGATTTTGGCTATGGCTTAAATTGGAAGGGCGTCATTAAAGATGCAAGAACAGTTAAATATGCAGTAAAGAAATAATTCTATATTAGTATCAATCGATTTATAAAAAAAGCCATCTAAATTCTAGATGGCTTTTTTTATTTGACTTATACAATTGATTATTTCAACTTCATTGCAATTGGATCCCAATGTATTATTTTTTTGCTAAAATAACTTTCATTGCAAGACAAGGCAGGCGCCGCAGCTCTAAATCCAAATTCAGCATCTTCCACTACTTTTTTACCAGTTCTTACTGAATCAAAAAAGTTAGTAAAATGATCTAGATGATCACTATACCCAGCAGGGGCTTTAAAAGAAATGTCTTCTTTAGTTTTTCTTTTCTTTTGTGCCTCTGTCCATTTAGCATCGTATTCTTTTTGCATTTCTGTTTGCATCGATTTTGAAAAAGTAAACAAAGAATCATAGCCTCCAAATCCAGGAGCTTCAGGCATCAAACTATGCTTGATACTTAAATCATTTCCTTTCACATCAATGATACCTTCAGAGCCAATTAACCTGATCACTTCTTGTCCACCTGTACCGCTAATAAAATTTACTTGCAGTGTTAATTGAAAAGCTGGATGATCCGTACAGTCAGGATATTGCATGACACCCGACATGACATCGGGCATGTTTCTACCGTCTTTCCATTGACTAAATTGTCCAGTGCTGTAAATGGTTTCAGGACCTTTAGAATTGGTAATCATATGTGTGCCACTCAATAAGTGAATGAATAAATCACCCGCTACACCTGTACCTACTTCTTTAAATGCACGCCACCAGAAAAACTTTTTTGAATCGTATTCCATTTTTTCTGTTGCTTCAATAAATCTACCCCAATCGGTGGTCTCTGCATTGGCATCATTAGGAATAGTATATTCCCAAGCGCCAATGGAACTTTGTCTATCATAAATGGCATTCACCATATTTAAATGACCAATTTCACCAGCAGCCAATAATTCTTTGGCTTTGGCTAAGCCAATACTACTTACCCGTTGAGAACCTACTTGTAAAACTTTATTGTATTTTTTTTGAGCAGCAATGACTTGATACCCTTCATCAATTTTATACACCATTGGCTTTTCACAATACACATGCTTGCCTTTTGCAAGGGCATCAATAGTAATGCGTGCATGCCAAACATCGGTGGTAGCAATAATCACTGCATCAATGTCTGCTTTGTCTAAAAGGTCTTTGTAATTTCTAGTGGTGTATAAATCATTGCCATACAATTCTTTTGCATTCTCTAATCTTCCAGTATACAAATCACAAATACCAGCCAATTCAACACCAGGCACTTTTAAAGCAGTGGCTAAATCAAAATGGCCTTGCACACCAAATCCAATCACCCCCAATCTGATTTTATCACCTGTTGATATTTTCTTTTCATAAAATAAAATTCTTTCTTCCGCTTTTTCTTGTGCAGCAAGAGAATGAAGTGGTGAAGCAATGGCTGCCATACTAGTGGCACCAATTTGTTGTAAGAATTTTCTTCTTGAGCCTGGATTTTCCTGTTTCATAATTGGAAATGGGTTATTAAATAGTAAAAAAATAATTTTAAAGAAGCGTTTCTAAAGTTATATTTTAAATTCTTATTGAACAATACAAATTCAATTTTTTATATAAATGGCAATACTTAATTTATATAATACAATTCATTGACATACAGTATCTTATAACAGAATTGCTATAAATGCATCCTTTACATATTAAATGAGCATTACTATTGATTAAATCAATTTTATATCCGTTATTAATTACGACCTTTGTAACAACATTTAGCTAAAAAATATTTTATGACCATTAAGTTGATAAAAAACAGATCAGATATAGGTGCTGGCACCAGAGGGTCAGATATGGGTATTGATGCCATAGAAATTGCTGCCATCAATTGCAACAATGATTTTTTCCATAAACATCTGTTTGAGGATGTACCTACCCACAATGAAACTATTTACAATAAGGTCAATAATAATTTTGCCAAACGAATCGAGCATGTGGCAGAACAATGTGAAAGAGTAGCAAGCGTTGTTAAAAAAAATATTGAAGATGGTTTTTTCCCAATTGTATTATCCGGAGATCATTCTTCTGCTTTAGGCACTATTAGTGGTATTAAAGCAGCTCATCCCACTAAAACCTTGGGGGTAATTTGGATAGATGCGCATGCCGATTTGCATTCGCCATTTACATCACCTTCGGGAAATATACATGGCATGCCTTTAGCAGCTGCTTTGGGTTTAGATAATTTAGCTGCTCAAATTAATGAGCCAACAGAACCCACTTTAACGCATTGGCAACATTTAAAAAATATTGGCATTGCAGGCCCTAAATTTGAACCCGCACATTTAGTTTATTTTGGACTTCGAGATTTTGAAGCACCAGAAGAACAATTGATCCATCATAATAAAATCAAGAATTACAAAGTTGAGGAACTAAGATTTAGAGGATTGCAGGTATGTGTTACTGAAGCCATTGAACAATTAAAAGATTGTGAGCTCTTTTATATTTCCTTTGATGTGGATTCAATGGATTGCGACTCTGTGTCTTATGGTACGGGCACCCCTGTACCGATTGGATTTTTTGCCAATGAAATTATTGGAATCATCGAGACTTTGATAGCGACCAAAAAAGTAGCTTGTATTGAATTTACTGAAATCAATCCTTTGCTAGATAATAAAGGAAACAAGATGGCAGAGACCGCTTTTCAGGTATTAGATCATATTGCGACTAAGCTCTAGCCAACTTTCATTTTATAGCTCAATTATTTAAAGTGAGAGTAGATGTAATGCATTAGATTAATTTACTGTTTAATCTTATTGAATTATTAAGGTATTAAATTAAACCATTTGATATCTTTAGTTGATCTATCATAAATAACCCAACTTGTAAGCTTCTTTTTATACATTACATCCCATGTATTCTAATATAGCATTTGCAATCACGATTCTAGGGATATTTTCAATTCTAGAAAATTTCAGAACAAATCATAAATTTAGTTTACTACGGTATCACATGCTTGCTATATTAGTTTGTATAACCATATCAAGCTTTATGGATTATTTAGACTTGACTGGTTTTTTAATTCCATATTATAAAGAAGTTACAAAATTTTTTGGTACAGGTTTAATTATTAATTTATTTTATGTATTAGTGTTGAAAAAAATTCCCAGAATAGTTATAATAATTGAAAGTGTACTTATTTTCTTTTTCATTATCATGTTCGGCTATGGATTGCAATTTCCATTAGTAATAAATAATAAATTACAATACGCGCAATCTACTTACCATAGGGTATTTTTTATTTTTTGCTTATTGTTT
>CAINEG010000131.1 GCA_903847655.1 uncultured Bacteroidota bacterium | reverse complement strand
TGGTGTATCTAATAAATTAATTAAAATATTATTATACTCAAAAGACATTACGGAAGTGGCCACCGAGATACCTCTTTGACGCTCAATTTCCATAAAGTCACTGGTAGCGTGTTTCTTTATCTTATTACTTTTTACCGCACCTGCTGTTTGAATAGCTCCACCAAACAACAATAACTTTTCAGTTAAAGTAGTTTTACCAGCATCTGGGTGAGAGATAATAGCAAATGTTTTTCGTCGGTTAATTTCTTTTTCGTACTTCATTATCGTTAAAAATGGCTCGCCTTCAAATAATTTGAATCACGAGCCATTCTGTATTTTAGTTTAAACTAGTTAGATATCTATTGCTTCACCATAAGCAGCTGCTACTGCTTCTTTTAATCCTTCACTCATGGTTGGGTGTGGATGAATCGCATTTAATAACTCGTGAGAAGTAGTTTCTAATTTACGCGCTACTACTGCTTCAGCGATCATTTCGGTTACATTCATTCCAATCATATGACAACCTAAGAACTCCCCATATTTCGCATCAAAAATTACTTTTACAAAACCATCCGTAGCACCAGCTGCACTTGCCTTACCACTTGCCATAAATGGAAACTTACCAATCTTTAATTCATAGCCTGCTTCCTTGGCTGCTTTTTCAGTGTAACCCACACTCGCAATTTCGGGTGTGCAATAAGTGCATCCAGGAATATTATTGTAATCAATTCCTTCAGGCAAATGCGCCCATTTTTTTTCTTGATAAGCAATATGCTCTGCTGCATTAATCCCTTCTTTCGCAGCCACATGTGCTAAAGCTTGACCAGGAGAACAGTCTCCAATGGCGTAAATACTTGCAATACTTGATTGCTGGAATTTATCTACAATGATGCGTCCCTTATCTGTCTTGATTCCGTTTTGCTCTAAGCCAATGTTTTCTAAGTTCGCTACTACACCAACTGCGCTTAACACCACTTCAGCTTCTAAGGTGACGTATGAACCATCTAGTTGTTTTACTTTTGCTTTTACTAAAGCGCCAGTCGTATCCACCGACTCCACCGAAGCGTTGGTCATAATCTCTATGCCTTGCTTTCTGTATTGTTTTTCTAATTCTCTTGAAATGTCTTCATCTTCTACAGGTACAATTTTTGGTAAAAATTCTACAATCGTAACTTTAGTGCCCATGCTATTGTATACATAAGCAAACTCCACACCTATCGCACCACTTCCTACAATAATCATGCTCTTTGGTTGCGTTGGTAAAACCATGGCTTCGCGGTAACCAATTACTTTTTTCCCATCTTGTTTTAAATTTGGTAATTCACGTGTGCGACCACCCGTTGCGATGATGATGTATTTACCATCTACCACTTGCGTTTTTCCTTCTGCATCTTTCACTTCTACTTTTCCTCTGGACAACACTTTACCATAACCCATGATTACTTCAATCTTATTTTTCTTCATTAAGAACTGAACACCCTTGCTCATTTTATCGGCCACTCCACGACTGCGTTTGATGACTGCACCAAAATCATGGGCAAAACCGGTAGTGGTAATACCATAATTGGCACTGTGTTTTACATATTCATACACTTGTGCACTTTTTAACAAGGCCTTGGTTGGAATACATCCCCAGTTCAAACAAACCCCTCCTAAACTTTCTTTTTCAATAATAGCTACTTTTAAACCTAATTGGGAGGCGCGAATAGCTGCTGGATAACCACCAGGACCACTGCCAATAACGATAACGTCGTATGCCATTGTAAACTTATTTTAGTAAATTAATGAGGGTGCAAAAATACCCCGAAAATGTGACTATTCAAAGAAAACCCGAACCATCTGGAAAAACCACTTATTGTCGTTGGGGCGCTGCTTATTCATCTGATTTTCATCAAACTTGCTTAGTCCAAATAGACCGGCCATATTGCCCCCTCTCACTGCTATTTCCAAATAGCCTGCCGAGTTAAACCAAGCCAATTTATCGGCGATGGGCACTTCACCATAATGATGACTTAAGTCGGTAATGGTTTCATTGCGGGTAAACACAATTTTAAAAGTTCGGCCTTGTGCTTGCAAATCAAAATCTTCCTTGCGGATGTTCACGACCACATTCTCAAACTGATCAATAAATAAAATTTGACCTTCCATCCAATTCGGACCCAAGGTGGGTTGCATTGGATAAATTTCTTCGATGTCCTGAAAAGCAGTACCAGCAGCACTAATGGAATTTGCTTTTACAAATGCCCCAATAGCAGTAAAAATTTCTTGCGTAATTTCTAAAAAGGTATGTGCTTCTTTAAAATCAATTTTAATAATTTCTTTGGGCTTACCTCCCAGCATCATGGTTAAAAAACCATTGTCTGGCGTGATAAAATATTGATTGTTATGCTTGGTTAAAAGTGCATGCCTATGTGGGAATTGGAAAAAATTGACCATTATAAAATGCAAAGTGCCTGCAGGATAATGCTTGGCTGCATTGTTAAAGATATAGGCCCCTTGTTGATAGTTCTTGCTGGATAAATAATGGGTGATATCGGCAATGCCCATGCCTGGAATAGTTGACAAAATTTGCCCCTTCACAGCGCCAATGATAAAATCTTCTTGGCCAATGTCGGAGGTTAAAGTAATGATGGGCATCTATTGATAACGAAAAATCGAGTTTTATATTTTAGAAAAACCAGTATTTATTTAGTCCTCCAGCTACTTCACTAAAACCCCGTCTTTAAAGAAAAAATGATGCACCAATTTATCGGCCCAGGCAGGAAAATACTTGTTCATAAAAACGGTGCGTTTGCCAGTAAAAGTAAGCACCAAACTACGCTCTCTTTTGTCAATGGAATGGATGATATGGGTGGCACAAGCCTCAGAACTCATCATGACCCCCTCGTCCATGGGCGATTCGCCCTGTGCTTTGGCATCCTTGTCCAAAGCGGCGTTTCTGATATTGGAGGTAGTGAACCCAGGGCTAACCCACATGACATGGGTGCCAGAACCGTACAATTCGGTTTTTAGGGCTTCTAACCAACCATTTAAGGCAAATTTAGAGGCTGAATAACCACTACGACCCGGAAGCCCGCGATAGCCTGCAATGGAAGATACCCCCACAATTACCCCCTTGTTTTTCTGAATATAAGGCAGGACGGTTTTGGTACAATACACCGTACCCCAAAAATTGATGTCCATCACCTGATGCAGTGTTTCAAAGGAAGTATCCTGTACCAAGGCTCTCATGGAGATGCCTGCATTATTGATCAATATATCAATGGTGTTCCATTTGGCGATAATTGCTTGCATGAACGCCTCTACTTCCAAAGAGTTACGCACATCTACTTGCAATGCCAATAAATTTGAATTTGGATTTTCTTGTTCCAATGCAATCAACTTGCTTTGGTTTCTACCACAGGTAGCTACCTTAGCACCCAATGCTAGAAACTGCTGTACCAAGGCCTTTCCGATGCCATCAGATCCACCAGTAATGACTATAATTTTACCTGAAAAATTGGACATCTTTTAGCGTTTGTACAAATATAATTCTTATTTGAAGATGAACGACTTAGAGGTGTTTTGAGTGGGGAAAATAAATACCCCCTTTTATTTGGATAGTTTTCATTAATGCTTATTTTTGCACTCCCCTAAAAAGGCGGTTAGAATTGGTAGCTCAGTTGGTAGAGCAATACACTTTTAATGTA
>CAINEG010000130.1 GCA_903847655.1 uncultured Bacteroidota bacterium | reverse complement strand
ATTTGCTCTTTAATTTGATTTAACTGCATATTGGTTTGATCCTCCATGGCAGATAAAGCCTTGTGTTTTATAACACCTTCTTTAGTGGGGCGAATAGCAACACTGCCAGCAGATGAAGCATAAGGTAGCACGCTTAATTGTTTATGGTATACTTCTATATTTTTAAAAGCCTCTCCATTTTCTTTGAAACCATAATGCGTTACTTTTAAAAACCCATTGGCTAAAATCTCATGTACAACTTTAAGTACTTCTTTATTGTCTTTACTAAACTGAACAGTTAAACAAGAACCATTGTTAATTTCAGCAAGCACTTCATTTCCTAATAAATGGTTTTCGAATGCTTGTGCTAAACCATTAGGAATAACACTGTACTGTGCGTAAAAAGCTTCGTTTTCTATATTCACCCAATTATGGCTGAAATTAAGGGCATGTCCATTTTGAACGCTTTCGATTTTGTAATTTCCCGATTTGGGCACTAACTGATATTCGAATTCACTTTTTTCTGGAAACAATTGCCAGCTGGCTAAAAAATTATAAGCGATGACCATATTTGTATAACAAAAATAAGAACTAAAAGTTCAAAAAAAACTAACTGAAATGGCTAATTTATTTGAACAAAATCCGGTTTACTAATGATATTTGAATTGTATTTGTACCTGATATTGGTCAATAAACTTAGATTCCATTGACTCACTTGTAAATTGGTTCTTGGAAAGTAAAAAGCCTTGAGTTCGATGGTGCCAAAAATAAGGTTTTCGTTTCTTACCCTCATACCAGAGCCAATAGAAGAGTAGATATCTCCAGCCCCAATAGAGCTTCCCACAGTTCTTAGATAAGTGATATTTCCAAAGGCAAAGGGAGAAGTTCTAAAGCCAAAAAAAGACCTTGAATTATACCAAACAGATTCCCAATTAGCGGAGATCCGAGTGCCACCGTAAATGCGCTCTTTGTTTAATTGAGGGATGCCGTAATTGCTACTGATAAGCAAAGCCTCGTTGAACTTGTTTTTTAATGTTTGGGTAAAACTAAAATTGAGGATAGACCTGTATTTATAACCACTTTCTAAATAACGTAAAGGACTTATTTGCTCTATACTAGCTAAGAAACGTACATCTTGCAATTGATTGTTTTCATAACTGCTTCCACTGCTAATATTGATATGCCTAAAACTTTCATTGGAAAACATTTTATAAGTTTCTAATTGTATACCCAAATAAGGGAGCTGTGATTGTTCTCTTTTGTACCTTCCCGCAGTGATGATCAAAGATTTTCCTGTGGGTAAATCCTCGTTTCTTCCAAATCCATACAAATATTGTGTTCTAATAATTTTTTGTTTAAATAAGGTGAAAGAACTTAAGTAGGCTTCGATATTTTGATAATTCTTATCTATTTGAGCTAAATAATCTAAGGGTCTGTCTTTAAATATGTTTTCTAAATAACGCAATTGAACAAAGTAATGCGGGTTATTACTTTCAAAGGAATGGGCACTGCTAAATATTTGATAACCAATGGAAGCGTCAAAATGTTTTAAGTCATAATTAAAAGTAGCAGTATACAATGAATCGGACCAGCTGCTTGGGAAAACATTTTTATTGCTGGTATTGTTCCAGTCAAAAATCCAGGTCCATTTGCTTTTAGGGTTAAGCAGGCGTCGATTTCCCTTTATATAAATGCTAGAGGCAGATAAACTCCCATTGGCTTCATTGGGGCTAAATGTTTTCGCACCAACAGTAATATCTGTAAAGCTGCCCTCCACATTCCTGCTGGTATAATCAAATCCCCATCCAGTTTTGGTAGATCGGTTTTGATCAAAATTGTGGCTTAATTTAAATCCATTGCCTCCGTCATTGGCATTCTCAGTACTAAAGGAAGCTGCGTAGGAATTTTCATTTCTCAAATCAAAGCTTCCCCCGAAAGGGAAAATATCTTTGACAATTATGTACAAATCAACTTGATTAGAATCTGCAGGCGCAATCGATGCTAAAATTCTTGCGTCTTGGATATAGGGTAAATCTCTTAGCCATTTTTCATTGTAGGCAATGGTCAATGGGTCTAGTATTTCATTTTCATGTACAAATAAATTTTTTCGAATGGTTTTTTCATTGGTCTTATCATGCAGCTGGTCGGCTAAAGAAGTGAGTACATCTTTTTTTATTTTATTGGGATTGTTGATGCTCGCCCCAAAATGTTTTTGCTCAATATGAATGGAATTTATTTTTTTACCTTCGTAATTGGCTATTGTTTTGATGTATTTGCCAATGGCCATATTTGTGGAGTCGATTAAAGAGCTTGGTCTTCCTTTGAATAGTTTAATAATTTTCTGAAAATTACCACTGTCTTTAGACAAGGCAATATTTTTTTCTATCCCTTTAAATTGAGCATTCGCCCATAAAGTGAAGCATAAAAATAGGGGGGCTAGTAAAAGGGTATTGAACCATTGTTTCATTGTGGAACAGTTCGTGATATTGCCAAAGGAACTTGACCAAATCTACTAAATATATACAATATAAAACCCAATAGCCATCAGTAGTTATGATGTCTATTGAGTTTTAACGAAAGGCTATAAAACTCTGCTATTTTTTTTAGCTTGATTACAATACTTTAGCTGCTCTTTTTTTCAATGATTCCATAGGAATGTTTAAATACTTCCCAATGGGCTTGCCATCCCTGTAACTAATTACTCTTAAAGAAAATACATCCTCTGGGATTAAAAAAGGAGCAGTGTATTTTGAACTATAATTATCTGGCATTTGATCGTTCAAGGTATAATAGATATCTAAGCCTTCAATTTCACCCTCCATCATACCAATTAATTCTCCTTTTGTATTTTGTTGCGTAGTAACAATAGGGTCGTAGATGCTTTTTGCATAGCGCACGCCCGCTGCGTCTAACTTTTCGAAATGTTGTTCTACTTTTTTAGTAAAGCTATTCCAATCCTTTTTTTCTTTAGGAGACCAGCTAGTTTCTGCAACAGCCATACCTCTAGGCCAGGACATGTATTGCGCATACCTCATATCAAATATTTGTTCTGACCATAAATTCGCCTGATTGCCTAATATTAAATTAGGATCAATACCTTCAGGGATAGGCTCATAACTATAAGTGGTTTTCATTCTTAAGCCACGGTATACTTTTCCTTCTGCTGTAATTTCACCTTGGTAAAAATCGGTATAATTATAATCATTAGGAGACATGACTACTTTATGATTTTGCTTTGCTGCTTCTATGCCACCTTTTACACCTCTCCAGCTCATGACTGCTGCATCGCCGGATAATCCACCTTCTAAAATCTCATCCCAGCCCATCAATTTCTTTCCTTTGCTATTTACGATTTTTTGAACGCGTCTAACAAAATAACTTTGCACTTCGTTCTGATTTTTTAATCCTTCTTTTTTCATCAAGGCTTGCACATTGGCCGATTTTTCCCAATTATTTTTTGCATTTTCATCTCCACCTGTGTGGATATATTCAAAGGGGAATAGGGCAGCTACTTCGGTAAATATTTTATCTAAGTTGCTGTAAACTTCTTCGTTAGATGGATCTAATGAGTTGTCAAATTGTGCAGTTACATGTCCATTCAATCCATCCCAATCCATAAACTCATTACCCGCATTAACTTGAAATGGGAAATTAGGCATGGTACTCATGTTTGGATAGGCAGTATTAAATGCCAAACTATGACCTGGGATATCTATTTCTGGAATAACTTCAATGAATTTTGATTTGGCGTAAGTGACTACTTCTTTAATGTCTTCTTGTGTATAGAAGCCTCCATAAGTTTTTGGTTCATCTTTTGAAGGCATCGTTATGTTTGCCCATTTACCTATTCTTTCTGGTCTCCAGGCACCAATACTTGTTAATTTAGGGAGGGCTTTGATTTCTATTCTCCAACCTTGATCGTCTGTTAAATGCCAGTGAAAACGATTGTACTTATAACGCGCCATGTCGTCTATAAAAGTCAACACATCTGCCTTGCTAAAAAAATGTCTACTTACATCAAGCATCATACCTCTCCAACCAAAACGTGGTTTGTCTATAATAGATACATAAGGTAAGGTCCAATTGGTATTATTTTGTAAATGATTGGAATAAATTCCTGCAGGTAGTAATTGCATGACTGTTTGCCATGCATAAAACAAGCCCGCATTGCCATTCGCTTTTATTTGAATGCCATTTTCATTGATGTCCAAAGCATAACCTTCTGAACCTAAATTAGCGTCATTGATAATTTGTAAATCAATGATGGGTTTATTTTTGGTGAAATAAACTACACGTCCTGTAGTAGTCCTTAATTTTCCTGCCATTATATCGGATATAGCATTAGCGGAACTTGGGGCATTAATCACAATAGATTTTGGAAGGGTATAAGTGCCTAATCCTTTAGTCATTTGATAAGGTTCAGGAATAATACTTAAGTTTTGTGCTTTGGAAATAAAAGCAGTACTTAATCCTACTAAAATGAGCAATAATTTTATTGGTTTCATAGACAAACGTTTTAGCATTCCTATAGAATGCGGTGTTTTAAAAAGAGTAACTAAAGATACTAAAAAATAGGAAGCATAAAAAAGCCGTTCCGAAGATTCGGAACGGCAATAGGGGGAATTTTCAATCTATTCTAGAAACTTATATTAGTATCTGTAAGCATCAGCCTTGAATGGGCCTGCTTTAGGTATACCTAAATAAGCTGCTTGCTCAGTAGTTAATTCGTCTAATTCAGCACCTACTTTCGCTAAGTGTAAACGAGCTACTTTCTCATCTAAATGCTTAGGTAACACATACACTTTGTTTTCGTAGTTTTTATGGTTGGTCCATAATTCTATTTGAGCTAATGTTTGGTTAGAGAAAGAGTTACTCATTACAAAGCTAGGGTGACCAGTCGCACAACCTAAGTT
>CAINEG010000129.1 GCA_903847655.1 uncultured Bacteroidota bacterium | reverse complement strand
GTTTTTTAATGGTAAAACTAGGCCAACTTGCAGGGTGGTTAATGAAAATAAGGAATATTTAGATAATATTTTAAATGAAGAAAATAATTTAGAAAAGCAGGCTAATGATCATCTAAATAGAAGTATTGAAACTCTTAACCGATATTATGATAATTCTTCAAGATGTGAATTAGCATTGAAAGATTTAAAATTATCTATGTCTGTCCAAGATTGGTTAAATAACTATTATACCCTTTTTAACTCAGTTACAATTAAACCCAATGGACTTCCACGAATTACTGATTCAAATTTTAATGGTACTAGTTTTAAGATGATCCAAAAATTCGCTAATATATATGAGTCATTAATCAACCTTTAAATTACTGCCATTATGAAAAAAGCACTATTGCTAGTTCTATTGTTAATTACTTTAGTAAGTTTTAGCCAAAGAGGACTCAAGGTTTATTTTATTGCGCATAGTATTTCAACAAGAGTTGAAGGAAAAATGGTAATTAGAAAAAATGGATGGAGTATCGTAGAAAACCTTAGAGAAGCTAATATCATATTTGTTGTAGGCAGAAGTGGCTTATTTTACCCATTGTCTAGTTCATATAAAAACATCAAAGAACTAGATGAAGCCGCAGATGGTTTATTAAACATTACTGGAGATAATTACCATTTATACCAATATTCATTGAGTAGTAATGGGTCGGTTTCAGAAATTAATCACAAGTATTATGAAGCTAAAGATTAACCAAGAAAAAATTAGAATCCCGCAGACTATAACCAACCATTCTATTGATTACATAAAAAATCCAAAAAAATTTAAAATCGGTTTTCCCATAATTTGATTGTTACCAGTAATACGCCCTAAGAAATCAAATCTGGATTTTCAGTGCTTTAAGTTAGCATCCCTGGGGCTAAGAACTATTAGACCTTTTTTCATGAGCGGGGATCCCTGGGGCGAATCCATCCATCCGGCAGGCCGGGCCCTGGCAGACCATAATAATATAATTAGAGTATACCTTTAACTAAATCAATTTGATGGTCTTAAAATGCTTAAATGGTGGCTTAAAATCAAAATAGTAGAGTTCAATCAACACCAGTTAAAAACTAAATCAAAATAAGCTATGAAAATCCTTTACACCAGGGTAAGTGACCAACAGCAAAACCCGGATCGCCAATTGATCAATGTTGATGGTTTTGATTATGTACTAGTTGATAAGTGTTCAGGTCTCATTGATCTTTTTGATAGACCCAAGGGTCAACAAATAAAGAAACTAATAGACGAGGGTAAGCTAACTCATCTTGAAATCCATTCAATCGATCGCATCCATAGAACCACTATAGGAGCCATCCAACTATGGAAGTACTTTACCGATAGAAACATCACCTTGGTATGCAGAAACCCCAACATAAGAAATTTTGACGCAGATGGGAACCCGGATTATTTTAGTGAAACATTGATGTCACTATTAGCGGTAATGAGTGGCTTTGAGAAAAGTCTTATCAAAGAAAGACAGATGGAAGGGATAAGACTTAGACAAGCCAAAGGTCTTTATATGGGACGTAGAATAAATACAAAATCCACACCCGAACACCATCTCAAGAAAGAACGAAGTATCAAGATCCTTGACTACCTTAAAAAAGGCACCTATACTGCTAGAGAGGTTGCAGCTATATTAAACACCAGTACCGCAACCATCACCAAGACCAAGAACTATGCAAAAGAACTCGGTGTTCTATAAGCCTTTGAGCACTTCATGCGAAAAGGCGACTAATAAGGCATGCGCCTCATGGGGACATAGGGCCTAAGCCTCATTGGAGGCTAATAATATTTTAAATAGTTTTATTTGAAACAATAGTACAAGGGTTCGGGTCGTTTTTATTTATATTTGGAAAAACAAACGATCTTTGAACTTGCAGTAGTAGAATAAGTGCGAAAAAAGGGAGTACTAGATCAAACTAAAATCATTAAACAACTAATAGATAAGTGGTTATAGCCGAAAAGTTCAGTAGGGCACAGACTCCACATTAGAACAATTTGATTAGGCGCCCTTCGCATTAGCTCAGGGCGCTTTTTCTTTGCGCGTACTTTCTAAAAAGGCGCCACAACCCATGTCAGGTAATGGTTTCATAAGTTATGGCTAATTTTTCAAGCAATAATTTAGATGGCAATTAGCATGGATTTAATGAGTGAGTGCTTTAGTGGTTTTGGTAAAAAAGGGAGTAATTAGGTGCGTTATCCGTGATGTACTGATACACTTAGTGAATTTTCACTCCCTTATTTCGCACACATCAATTTTAATTTACTGCAATTCAGAGGTTTAACTAAAAATTAAACTAATGAGTGTAAAACTATCAATCTGGATTCGACCCAGCGAAAAGAATGTCGAAAAAAGAACGCCAATCTATCTTAGAATTCAACTGAAGTCAGTTAGAACCGAGTATTCTATAGGTGAATCTATCACCATAAAAGAATGGGATAAACAAAAACAAAAGGTTAAAGGATTTTCAGCTCAGGCGGAGGCGGTAAATGGTAAAATAGGTGCAATTAAAGCAAGATCTCTAAAGATCTATAACGAGTTATTGTTGTCTGGGGAACCTTTCAATGCTCACACCATAAAAGATAGACTGGTCAATGGTCTATCCAAGGCTATCACCTTCGATGAGCTCATGGACGAGTATCTAGAAAAGATGAAATCATTAAAAGGACAAGGTTACTCCCAACCAACAATCATAAAATATAGAAATACCCAACTTCGAGTATCTCAGTATATTAAGAAGAAGTATAGAAGGAATTATATATACCTCTATGAATTAGATTTCGATTTCATAGACGGCTTCGAATCATTCCTAAAGACCGAATTTAATAATAGCAACACCACCTGTAAGAAGCATTATGATCGAGTTAGTAAAATTGTTAGAATTGCTCTCAATAAAGGGTATATCAATAGATTCCCTTTTGCTGGATATAAAATAAAACTAGATAAAACTCCATTGGTGTATCTGACATATGAAGAGGTAAAAAAAATTGAAGCAAAGAAATTTGATATTGATAGGTTAGAACATTGCAGACTCTTAGCATTGTTAGGATGTTATTCTGGATTGTCATTTTCAGAAATGGCAAACTTGGAACCTAAACACATCGTTTCTTCTGATGGTGAAGTATATTGGATTAGCATGAT
>CAINEG010000128.1 GCA_903847655.1 uncultured Bacteroidota bacterium | reverse complement strand
TTGAATGGCTTCAAAACGATAGCCCAAATTGGAAAAATAAGCCAATACTTGGGGCAGGGCTACTTGCATTCTTTCCCAGGCCTTGGCACTATCATGAAATACCACAATGGAACCTGGGCCAGCATTTTTGATTACATTTTTTGCGCAATCGGCCCCGGTTAAATGCCCATCAAAATCGCCACTTAAAACATCCCACATTATAATTTGTTGCGGCAAGGTTTTGTCTGCTTTTATTTTTCTTAATTGAGCAGCACTTATTCTTCCATAGGGCGGACGAAATAAATTTGAATCAATTAAATTCTTAGCGCTTATAATGTTTTCAATATAAATTGGCGTTGGTGTTTTCCATCCATTCAAATGATCATAGGTATGGTTGCCCACTGCATGCCCCTCCTGTAGGATAGCTTCATAAATATTGGCATAGGAAAGTACATTCTTTCCGATACAAAAAAAGCTGGCCTTGGCCTTGTATTTTTTTAATTCCGCTAAAACAAAGGGCGTGGCCTCTGGATGTGGACCATCATCAAAACTTAAATAAATTACCTTTTCATGCGCGGGCATTTTCCAGGTACAACCAGGATATAAAGCCCTCAGCCAAAAAGGTGTTTTTACTAAATACATACCCAAAGATAAATAGTTCTTTTGCCCATTTGAATATTATCTTTGTATAAATAAAAAAGAGCATGGATTCAAAGGTTAGAGTAAGGTTTGCACCCTCCCCTACAGGCGGTTTACACTTAGGTGGAGTAAGAACAGTTTTATTTAATTATTTATTTGCCAAACATCATGGCGGGGAGTTTATTTTAAGAATAGAAGACACCGATCAAACCCGTTTTGTAGCAGGTGCCGAACAATACATAATTGACACTTTGAACTGGTGTGGACTTACCCCAGACGAAAGCCCTTTGCATGGTGGCGCTTATGGCCCCTACAGACAAAGCGAACGCAAGGCCATTTATGCACAATATGCACAAAGCTTAATTGAAAAAGGCTTTGCGTATTATGCTTTTGATACCCCTGAAGATTTAGAAGAGAAAAGAAAGCAGGTTCCCAATTTTCAATACAGTCGTGCACACAGAATGGAAATGAAAAACTCTATTTCATTAAGCGAAAATGAAGTGACTGAATTATTAAAAAAAGGAACGCCTCATGTTATTCGTATTAAAGTACCCGATGAAGAAGAAGTAGTTTTTACAGATATGATTAGAGGTGAAGTACGTTTTGAAGTAAGTACGGTAGATGATAAAGTTTTATTGAAAGCAGATGGCATGCCTACTTATCATTTAGCGGTAGTGGTGGATGATTATTTAATGAAAATTACCCATGCCTTTAGAGGAGAAGAGTGGCTACCCAGTGCACCCGTACATATTTTATTATGGAAATATTTATTTGGACTAGATCAAATGCCCAAATGGGCGCATTTACCTTTAATATTAAAACCAGAAGGTAGTGGTAAATTAAGTAAGCGTGATGGAGAGCGTTTAGGCTTTCCAGTATTTGCCATGGATTGGAGCGACCCTAACACCAAAGAAACCACTATTGGTTTTAAAGAGAAAGGATTTTTACCAGAGGCCTTTATTAATTTTTTAGCGATGTTGGGCTGGAACGATGGTACTGATAAAGAAATTTTTACCATTGATGAATTGATTGCAAGCTTTGATTTGGAAAGAGTGCACAAAGGCGGTGCTAAGTTTGATTATGAAAAAGCAAAATGGTTCAACCAAGAATGGATTAAAAGAACAGACAACAAGGTATTAGCCACCTTACTTCAACCCTTTTTAGAGGCTGCAAAAATTGAAGTGCATGAAGCGCCTTATTTAGTAAAAGTAATTGGACTCGTGAAAGACCGTTGTCATTTGTTGGCCGATTTTATACCACAAAGCCAATTCTTTTTTGCCGCACCTACTACTATTGATACCGCAGCCATTTTACCTAAATGGGAAGAAAAGAAGCAGGGCTTCTTTGATGCATTAGTAAAACTATATGCTCAACAAATTGCAGAAGGTATCAAAACAATGCCAGCAGCAAACCTGGAAGCAGGTTTTAAAGAATTAGCCGCTGCGCATGAATTAAAAACAGGTGATTTAATGTTGCCCCTGAGAATTATGTTGGTGGGTGGAAAATTTGGACCTGGCGTATTTGAGATCATTGAATCAATTGAACTTTCTGATACGAACGCAAGAATTCAACATGCTTTGCAATTACTATCAGGAAAATAATGTAACTTAATAGCAATGAAACCCATTAGAGTATTAGTAGCAAAAGTTGGATTGGACGGCCATGACCGTGGGGCTAAAATTATTGCCACTGCACTGCGTGATGCAGGCATGGAAGTAATTTATACTGGCCTACGTCAAAGCCCTGAGATGGTGGTGCAGGCTGCCTTACAAGAAGACGTGGATGCGATTGGTATTAGTATTTTATCTGGCGCGCACATGACGGTGTTTCCAAAAGTGTATCAGTTAATGCAAGAAAAAGGATTGACGAATGTGCTATTAACTGGTGGTGGTATTATCCCAGAAGAAGACAGTAGTACATTGCGCGCAATGGGTATTGGTACTTTGTTTGCACCCGGAACCAACACAGCCGATATAGCGAGCTATATAAAAGATTGGGTGGCCACTAATCAAAAGTAATCTGCTTTTTTAATTTATAAATTGCAACTCTATGTCATCATTCCAAACTTTGTTTACAAAAATGGAAGATCATACCTTGATCATCACCATTAATCGTCCCGACAAATTAAACGCATTGAATCAACAAGTGATGAAAGACCTTGACGCGGTCATGGACAGAGTGTATAAATTTCCTGAAATTAAAAGTGTAGTGATAACGGGTGCAGGATTAAAAAGTTTTGTAGCAGGTGCCGATGTTAAAGAATTTGAATCCTTGTCTAAAGAAGAGGCTACTGCACTTGCCAAAAGAGGACAAGAGGTTTTTTTTAAAATAGAACATTCCCCTAAACCAGTGATTGCTTGTGTGAATGGATTTGCGCTAGGCGGTGGTTGCGAATTAGCCATGGCCTGTCATTTTATTATCGCTTCTGAAAGTGCTGTCTTTGGACAACCAGAAGTAAACCTAGGTATTATGGTGGGTTATGGTGGCTCACAAAGATTGACCCAAAGAGTGGGCAAAGGCAGGGCCATGGAATTAGTGATTACAGGCAAAACCATCAATGCTACCCAAGCCATGAATTATGGACTAGTGAACTATGTAGTGCCTCAAACTGAATTATTAGATAAAGCCTTCTCTATATTAAGCGTAGTGCATGAAAAAGCACCTAAGTCTGTGGGTAATTCCATTAAGGCCGTGAATGCTGCTTGGAACGAAGCAGAAAATGGCTACGATGTAGAAGCCAAATTATTTGGAGAATGCTTTACCACCCATGATGCCAAGGAAGGCATTACAGCATTTATAGAGAAAAGAAAGCCTGAATTCAAAGGGAATTAATCGCGCCTTTCTTACCTTTGTGTGATTAAATTTTACACTATGGAATACAGAATTGAGAAAGACACGATGGGTGAAGTAAAAGTACCAGCCCATGTTTATTGGGGTGCTCAAACACAAAGAAGTATTGACAATTTTAAAATAGCACAGGATATTAACCGAATGCCTAAGGAAATCATTAAAGCATTCGCCTATTTAAAAAAAGCAGCAGCCCTTACTAATTTTGATGCAGGTGTTTTACCTAAAGAAAAATCGGATTTAATTGGTCAAGTTTGCGATGAAATTATTGCAGGCAAATTAGACGATCAATTCCCTTTAGTGGTATGGCAAACAGGTAGTGGCACACAGAGCAATATGAATTTAAATGAAGTGATTGCTTACCGTGCACATGTCATTAAAGGTGGGAGTTTAAGCGATAAAGAAAAATTTTTACATCCTAACGATGATGTAAACAAGTCACAATCCTCTAACGATACCTTTCCAACGGCGATGCATATTGCAGCCTATCAAATTTTAACGGAGACCACTATTCCAGGTATCACTGCATTAAAAAATACATTAGAGGCGAAGAGCAAGGAGTTTATGCATATTGTTAAAATAGGTCGTACCCATTTTATGGATGCTACCCCTTTAACCTTAGGCCAAGAAATAAGTGGGTATGTAAGTCAATTAAGTCATGGCTTAAAGGCCATCCATAATACCTTAGCACATTTAAGTGAATTAGCCTTAGGAGGTACTGCAGTTGGAACAGGTATTAATACACCTAAAGATTATTCAGTAAATGTGGCCAAGCATATTGCCAAATTAACTGGCCTTCCTTTTATCACTGCTGAAAATAAATTTGAGGCATTGGCTGCACACGACGCTATTGTGGAAGCACATGGCGCTTTAAAAACAGTGGCAGTTAGT
>CAINEG010000127.1 GCA_903847655.1 uncultured Bacteroidota bacterium | reverse complement strand
TTCCATTTATTCAACACCGATGTCTTAGGATCTTTACCCATACGCGCTGTGCCCATTTCATGAATACAAAAACCAGGGGCAGGCATACTGTCATAAGAACCTACATTCTTAATGCCAGCAGTTTCTAGCATTTCTGCCGCGCTGTTTCTCATATCTATGCGCATCTTCATTTCATTTTCTTTGAATTCACAGTCCATGTTCAAAGTGGGTAGTCCCCATTTGTCTTTTTTATTTTTATCTAAGGTTACTTTGTTTTCATAATAAGGAAGATGTTCCCCCCAAGACCCCCAGCCAATAGTCCATTTACCTGGTTCTGAAACGCTTTCTTTTAATTCTACCCCAATACCATTGGCAGCGCCTTTGTCTCTGGAGGCACCTCCTTGGTAACCAAAACCTCTTAAATAACCAGCAGAAGATCCTCCATCCAAGTTTCTAAATCTTGGAATATAAATACCATTGGGTCTACGACCATAAGTATACATATCTTGGAAGCCCTCATAATCTCCATAAGCACCCACGCCATAATGATGATCCATTAAATTATGTCCTACTTGCTGGCTGCTATTGCCAAAGCCATTCGGGAAAACATCAGAAACAGAATTTAATAAAATATGTGCCGTTCCTAAAGTAGAAGCATTTAAGAAAATAATTTTTGCAAAATATTCTTCTGTTAGATTGGTATTGGCATCTAAAATTCTTACGCCTTTGGCACGACCTGTTTCTTTATCATATAAAATTTCGGTGGTAATGGCATCAGGTCTTAAAGTTAAATTACCAGTTGCAGCAGCTGCAGGAAGGGTAGCAGCGTTAGAACTAAAGTAACCACCAAAAGGACAACCTTGATGACATTTATTTCTAAATTGACAAGGACCTCTAGTACCAATTTTTGCGGTAAGGTTGGCCGATCTTCCAATAATCATGGGCCTACCCATTTTAGTTTTAAGATTTTGGGCCACCATTTTCTCTACCACATTCATTTCCATGGGTGTTTGAAATTCTCCATCGGGTAAATTAAAAACACCATCTCTATTGCCACTGATACCTGCAAATTTTTCTACATAACTGTACCAAGATGCAAGGTCGTTGTACCTAATAGGCCAATCGGTTCCATAACCATCTTTACCATTGGCTTCAAAATCTAAATCAGACCAACGATAGCTTTGTCTGCCCCACATCAAAGAACGTCCTCCTACATGATTGCCTCTAATCCAATCAAAAGGTTTGCTCGCAGTGTAGGGATTTTCTAAATCGTTGACAAAGAATTTTTTTGACACTTCGTCGTAGGCATAACACTTACTTTGAATAGGAGAATTTTTTTTATCTGCTTGAGTGACTGCATTGTGGTGGGCTAGTTCCCAAGGATCTTTTTCAGTCCCTTGATAGTCTTTGATATGTTCCACATTACGGCCTCTTTCAAGCACCAATGTTTTGAGTCCTTTTTCTGTTAACTCTTTAGCAGCCCAGCCTCCAGAAATTCCAGAGCCTACCACGATGGCATCGAAATGATTTGATGATGGCATTTTATATCAGTTTTAATTGAATCGTTAATTGCGTAGTCAATTTACTTAAAAATTACATAAAAACTAAGTTTTTATAGGTCTTCTAATGATTTAATTGATAAATGGTTATCATTAAATTAGTAAAACATAAAGTGGGCAACTATTCTATTTACCAATAAAAACATAACTTTAAAGTTCAATAGAGAATCAATGAAGCCTTTCTTATTTAAGATTAATGCATTAGTCAAAAATTTACTAATACTTTTTCAACCACATGTAGTTTTTAGTTTTTTAATACAACCTTTTGCATTTTTTTCTAATTTTTTAAGTTTGACTCAATGGATCGCAAAACAGCCAACACAAGGGGTGTACAAAGATGCCTTCTCTTTGTTTCGTAATTACAATCATCGAATTGATTTGTACAATTATGTTATAGAAAAGGAAAATCTAAGTAATGCTGAAATCATCTATATAGAAATGGGGGTATGCAATGGAAATTCTTTTCAATGGTGGATGCAAAACAATCACCACAGCGCTTCACGATTTCATGGCTTTGATACTTTTGAAGGATTGCCAGAACAGTGGGGTTATTTTTTTAAAAATGGAGACATGATTGCAGAGGCGCCAAAATTAGAGGATGCAAGAGGTCAATTTTATAAGGGATTGTTTCAAGATACCCTGGTGCCTTTTTTAAACAATGGAAATGTTTCCTTAGGTCAAAAGAAAATTATACATCTAGATGCCGATTTATTCTCTTCTACACTTTTCTCTTTAAGTATGCTGTATCCATATTTAGAAAAAGGGGATATTGTCTTTTTTGATGAGTTCAATGTACCCAACCATGAATACTTAGCTTTTAAAATATTTACCGAATCTTTTTATGTAAAATTAGAGCTATTGGGGGCGGTCAATAATTACTACCAGGCAGCTTTTATTTTGAAATAGTATAGGCGCGTAACCTCCAAATACTGGGGTGATGTTTATTACTGATAAACCAGGCCATAGACAACAGGTTGTTCTTTCAACGGACATGACCCACAATGAAGTAATTTACTTTATTAGGATTGCGAAACAG
>CAINEG010000126.1 GCA_903847655.1 uncultured Bacteroidota bacterium | reverse complement strand
TTCTCTGTTGGGCAAATTCACTAATTCAATTTCTGCCCCTACTAAATCTATATGAGAAGGAATGACATCTAAATGTGGAATTTCTGATTTTAATATGATATCCGCTAAGGGCGTTTGATTGATCATACCGTCATACAAACTGGTGGTAATATTGTGTAAATCGAAACCTACACCGGTCGTACTATTGGCTTGAGGATCGGCGTCAATGAGCAAGGTTTTAAATTCTAAAACAGCCAAACTTGCCGCAATATTGATGGCAGAAGTTGTTTTACCAACACCTCCTTTTTGATTCGCTATTCCTATTATTCTTGCCATAAAATGGGTATCCTTAATTTCTGCCAAAAATAAGGGATAAATGGTAACAATTTGGGATTAAATTGGCTATTAATGAGGCTTTTGGCCCTAATTTTGCGTTTTAAATAATTCTATGCGAAGTCCTCTTTTTCTTTTCATCCTAGTAACGGTATTGATACTCATTGACTTTTATATTTACGCTGTTTTAAAGACCTTGCTTCAGTCCGCAAGCATCGGGACTAGAACCTTTATCGGCATTCTTTATTGGGCCTTATGTGTGCTAAGTGTAAGCTCATTTTTGTTGTTTCCTTTTATTGTGAACCCTTATTTTAAGCAATATATTTTTTCCATCGGTATTGGCTGGGTTTTGACCCAGCTTTTCATGGTCCTATTTTTCTTAGTAGATGATCTTCGCAGAGGCGCTTTTTGGACCATGGGGCAGGTGGCTTCCGCGGCGGGTGCTAAATTTTTAAATACAGAAAAAGGCATTCCCAGATCTACTTTTTTGAGCTGGTTAGGGGTAGGACTTTCCTCCACTTTGTTTTTATCCTTGTTGTATGGATTTGGCAATAAATACAAATACAATTTAACCAAGAAGAAAATTGCCTTGAATGGATTGCCTCCTGCATTTAAAGGATTTAAAATTATACATATCAGTGATATTCATAGTGGAAGTTTGAAAGACCATCAAGCAGTACTAAAAGGAATTGAGCTGATTCAAAAACAAAATGCCGATTTGATTTTATTTACGGGAGACTTAGTCAATGACAGGGCCACAGAAATGAAAGATTGGATGGAAGTATTTAGTCAAATCAAAGCACCTCATGGGGTATTCAGTACTTTAGGCAATCATGATTATGGAGATTATGTTCAATGGGAGACTGCAGAAGCAAAAAAACAAAATCTTGAAGATTTAAAAACAGTGCATTCGGTTTTGGGATGGAAATTACTCATGAATGAAAATGTTTTGATTCAACAACAAGAAGCCTCCATTCGCTTGGTGGGTATAGAAAATTGGGGAGCTAAAGCAAGATTTCCCAAATATGGCAAGATGGAATTGGCCATGCAGGGGGTAGAGGAGAAGGAAGTAATTATTTTAATGAGCCATGACCCTAGCCATTGGGAAGCTGAAATCATTCCTAAATATTCAGCGATTGATTTGATGTTGTCTGGCCATACCCATGGGATGCAGTTTGGTTTAGAAAATCCTTATTTTAAATGGAGTCCAGTACAATGGGTCTACAAACAATGGGCGGGCTTATACCAAGTTCAAGAACAGCAATTGTATGTCAATAGAGGCTTTGGTTTTTTAGGCTATCCTGGAAGAGTAGGGATATTGCCCGAAATAACTTTAATTGAATTGGTCTAGTTATTTAGATTTATTTTTGTACTGAAATTAAATTCATGGTATGAGAAAATTATTCATTGTATTCATAAGTCTATTGGTCTTGAAAGCCCAGGCGCAAGATAAATTTGCCTTAGGTATCAAAGTAGGGCAAAACTTTTCTAGTGTAAACAATGTGAATGTGGATCATAATTCGGCTTCCTATCATTTAGGGGCGACTGCAGTAATTGGCATAGCGCCTATGTTTAGTATTGTGCCTGAAGTAATATTAACACAGACTAAATTGGAATCCAATCCAAGTCCTTTGGAATTGCTTGGAGATAAATATTTAAAACCAGAAACCTATCATTTAAATTATGTCGCTATTCCTGTATTGGCCCAATACAGACCATTTAAAAGCTTGTTGTTTCAGGCAGGTCCTCAATACAGCATCTTGCTAGATCAGAAAAAAGACGGAACAGAAGTGGCTAGAACTGCATTCAGTAGTGGAGAGTTTGCTATCGTAGGCGGTGCAAAACTAGACCTAGGTGGATTCTCGTTATATGGCAGATATGTGATCGGTATGAACAATATTGGATCCGCTAATCAACTTTCTAACAATTTGCAAGACCAAAGCACATGGAAAACACGCCAATGGCAGTTAGGCATTGGGCTAAGTTTATTTAATTTTTAGTTGTGCTTTTATAGAGGCTATGTTTAATTCAGTTGCTTTTAAAATTGCATTTTGTTCCTTGATAAAGCCATTGTCATTGATATCTCCCACCACGGCAATCATTTCTGCTTCATTTTCGTAGACCATCTTTCTAAATGGATTGCTATAGTCCTTGGCCCTAGTTTTTTGAATGCGCTCAGTGATGTCTGTTTTTATTTTCAAATATTCATCTAACCAAATTCCCACTTGCTTTAAACCAACCGTAGCTATTTTTTTCTTGGTAATTATTTCAAGTACCATCAAAGCATGATTCTTTCTTTTGTCTAAGTATTTGCTTGAAGAGACTTCGTAGAATTCATGTATTTGATCCCAGCTTTCAATGCTGTCGTTTTTTATTTTATTTAATAAGGCCTTGACAGATTTTTCTGGAATCAATTGTCCGCCCACATTCACCCAGCTAGCTTCGGAATAATTAACAACTAAATTGTTTATTTGACTTAAACTAGCCTTGCCTTCTTTTTTATTGATATGGGCGATCAATGCTTCCATGCCATAGAGAAAGATCATTTTTTCAAACATATGGTAAGCATCATAACACTTGATCAACCTGGTTTTACGTTTGCTATTTTCAAACGAACTTGCATAGACCGATAAATCATCAATTGCTGTTTTTGTTTTAGTAGCCAATAGGTTTTCACCTAATGCGAGGTATTGATCATTAGTTAATGCCTTGCTTCTTTTGTTGCCATCGTGATAGGCCTTGGCCACTTCCATGGCGATAATTTTTCTAGATTGAATCAGTTCATTCACCGAATCAGGCGCTAAATATTCGTATTCAAACAGAGGCGTTTTTTGAGCCCTTTTATCTCTGTCTACATATTTCCATGCGTTTCTTGCCAAAGCATAAAAGTTATATAAAAACCAATAACCTGGCATGACAATTAATTCATCTTTTAAAGAATCGTTGCTGATCAAAGAAAAAGGAATAGGGATATTCAATTCATAATTGTAATCTCCTTTATTGAGTAATGCAAAGCTTGCAAAAATAGAATTGTGTTTTACGCTTACACATAAGCCTGGCCAAAAACCTCTTCCCATAATCACTTCTCCATCCGCACCGCGGCTATTGTGGTTAGAACCCAAGGTAGCACCTGCGGCAATATTGCTCTGTCCCATCACCAGTGCAGCGCATAAAAAGGAATTATTGTGGTGTTGTTCGTGCGCAGGAAAAATCAAGGAGTTTAATACTTCACAGCAAGAAATGGTGGCATTAGGGCCTAAAAATGAATTGATCAATCTTGCACCATATTTTAGCTGGGAATGATCTGATAAAATAAACCTAACTGCTTTGATGCCATAAAATATTCTACAACCAAAACCAATCACCCCATTCACTAATTCGCAACCTTCTCCAATTTGAGTGCGACCTTCTGGTGATGAATTGATGGTTACATTTTTTATTTTATTGGCACCCTTTAAATAAGCATCCGAACCAATCCAAACATCTTTGATGATTTTACAATTTTTAATAACGGTGCGGTCGCCCACTTTTCCGTAGTAGCCTAATTTATTGTCAAATCTTTTTTCAGTTAGGCTGATGAATTTTTTTTGCAAAACATCATCCTGTCTATTTCTTGTCCATAAAAAAGCATCTCCGGCAGTCATTCCATTAAAGGGCAATACTTTTCGCCCTGTGTTTTCATTGCAAAGTTCCATCCAGATTCTTACCGATTCTGCTTCCCCTTTTTTAAGGATGCCATTGCCAAATTTTGAATGATTGGTCGTGACAATTTCATTGACATTGGTGATGATTACCTCGTTGCCAATAATATAGTGCGATAAATAATTGACATTGTGAATGGCTACATTATTACCAAAATCGGCGCTAATGATGGTGGAATTGTAAATACCCACAGGCACGACTAGGTCACTAAAACATAAACAATTGGCTTCTAAGTCACCAATACGCACTAGTCCAAAGAAAGAACAATTTTTAACCAGCTCTGGGTTAAAGGCATTAGACACTAATAGCTTGGTCCAATCGTCACTGGTATTGCCATTGCGCACCAATATTTCTATCTCCAAAGAAGTCAAACCTCTATGTTTAATATTGCTTCTGTTTTGCTGATTGCGCAAATAGTATTCGTCTTTTCCCTTAGGTAATTCTTTAATAAAACCATAGCCCAATTGTTGAACGGGCATTTTCTTTATGATGTTCATAAAACAAAGGTAATATTACCTATTTGGTTTTGGACTACTAAAACGTCTTTTTTGACCCCCATTGTTCATGGCCTTGGACCTGGCATGTCCAGAATTGCCTCTACCTTGTTGTTTGGCTTCCTTGATGGGATTAAAATTGGTCATGGGGAAGGGGTGATTTTCAATCACAGGAATTTTTTTAACGATCAATTTTTCTATGTCTTTCAAGAAGGCTCTTTCTTCAGCATCACAAAAGGATATGGCTGTTCCATTAGCACCTGCACGACCTGTTCTACCAATACGGTGTACATAGGTTTCTGGAATATTAGGAATTTCATAATTCACTACATAGGCCAATTCATCTACATCAATGCCTCTAGCAGCAATATCGGTGGCTACTAATACACGTGTCGTTTGCGCTTTAAAATTGGTCAATGCTCTTTGACGTGCATTTTGTGCTTTATTGCCATGGATGGCTTCTGCTTTAATGTTGTTCTTGGTAAGTAAGTTCACTACTTTGTCTGCACCATGTTTGGTTCTAGTAAAAACCAAGGCTGTTTTAATGGCCGTGTTTTTTAGAATTTCAATCAGCAGTGCATTTTTATTTACTTTATCTACGAAGTAAACCGATTGTTCAATGATGTCTACCGTAGAAGACACAGGGGTAACCGTTACTTTTAATGGATGAAATAATATAGTATTGGCCAAATTGACAATTTCTGGAGGCATGGTCGCTGAAAAGAAAAGCGATTGTCTTTTTTTAGGAAGCACGGCCAATAATTTTTTAACATCATGCACAAAGCCCATGTCCAACATTCTATCTGCTTCATCCAATACAAATATTTCTACTTCTCTGATGTTTAAATATCCTTGGTTCATCAAATCCAATAATCTTCCTGGGGTAGCAATCACCACATCCACACCATTTTTTAAAGCGGTTACTTGTGGACCTTGTCCAACTCCACCAAAAATTACGGTACAGTTTAAACCGGTATGTCTTCCGTAAGCGTTAAAACTTTCTCCAATTTGTATGGCTAGTTCTCTGGTAGGAGTAACAATTAAGCTTCTGATTTTTTTTCTTTTTTCTGCAGTTTTATTTTTAACTAATAACTGTAAAATGGGAAGAGTAAAAGCAGCAGTTTTACCAGTACCCGTTTGGGCACAACCCAATAAGTCTTTTCCTTGTAAAACAATGGGAATGGATTCGGCTTGAATGGGGGTGGGGGTAGTATAGCCTTCTTCTTGAATGGCTTTTAATAGGGGCTCTATAAGACCTAGGGTCTGAAAATTCGTGTTCATAATAGGCTGCAAGGTAGTGCATTTAAATTTGGGCACTATTTTGACTCAAAATAAGAATGGGCAGTTACCTTATTCATCTTTATAAGGTAACTGCCCATTCAAGTATAAAAAACTATTTATTTTTTACTCGCCGCCCAAAGATCCATCTTGGCTTCAAAAACATTTAAAGGCAAAGAGCCATCTTTAAGCACTTCAGTATGAAATTCTGCTACATTGAATTTGCTGCCTAATTCATTTTCGTACTTTGTTCTTAAGGCTCTAATTTTCATGGCACCCACTTTATAGCCCAAGGCTTGACCTGGGTTACTCATATATCTTTCAATTTCGGCAGTGGCGCCTTGTTCACTAATGGGTTCGTTGTCCATCATATATTTAATCGCTTCTTCTCTGCTCATGTTTTTAGTATGAATGGCTACATCCACCACCAAACGAATGGCACGGTGAATTTCATCACCCAGGGCACCAAAATATTGGTAAGGGTCTTTGTACAAGCCCAATTCTTTACCAAGTGATTCACAATACAAGGCCCAGCCTTCTACATAGGCATTATGACCGCCATATCTTCTAAAATTAGGAAGTAATGTATTTTCTTGTGTTAAGGAAATTTGATAATGATGACCAGGGATGGCTTCATGTAAGAACAAAGACTCCATACCAGAGGTGGTATTGAATTTAGTTGCATCTAAAATAGGTACATAAAAAATACCCGGTCTTTTGCCGTCTGCTGAACCTGAATTGTATTCTGCACTGGCAGAAGCGGCTCTAAAATCTTCTGTTTGTCTAATTTCAAAAGGCGTTTTAGGGGCGTGTTCAAATAATTTAATCAAGTTGGGTTGCATTCTTTGGTGAATGTTTTCATAGGCAGCCAATACTTCTTTTGGAGAATGATAGGGAGTGAATTT
>CAINEG010000125.1 GCA_903847655.1 uncultured Bacteroidota bacterium | reverse complement strand
CTTCACTTAAGCCGTAAGTCTGCTCGTATTTACCGTGCTTGGGAAAGAATTATGGAAGAACATAAGACTGGTGAAGTAGTTACCGGTGTAGTTACTAGCAAAACACAAGGTGGTTTAATCGATGATGTATTTGGTATGGAAACTTTCTTACCAGGTTCTCAAATTGATGTGAAGCCCGTTACAGATTATGATCAATTCGTAGGAAAGACAATGGAGTTTAAAGTTGTTAAGATTAACGAAACAATTAAGAATGCCGTTGTATCTCATAAAGCCTTAATCGAAAGCGATATCGAAGCACAACGTGCAGAGATCATGAGCAAATTAGAGAAAGGTCAAGTATTAGAAGGTGTGGTGAAAAACATCACTGACTTCGGTGCTTTCATGGACTTAGGTGGATTAGATGGTTTATTATATATCACGGATATTTCTTGGGGTAGAATCTCTCACCCAAGTGAGGTGGTTAAATTAGATCAAAAAATTCAAGTGGTTGTATTAGACTTTGATGATGACAAAAAACGTATCAGCTTAGGTTTAAAACAATTAACGCCACACCCTTGGGATGTATTACCACAAGTATTATTAGAAGGTAGTGTTGTAAAAGGTAAAGTAGTAAACATTGAAGACTACGGTGCTTTCTTAGAAATTCAACCAGGTGTTGAAGGTCTTGTACACGTATCTGAAATTACTTGGGCAAACACTCCTATCAATGCAAAAGAATTCTTCAAATTAGGAGATGAGCATGAAGCGAAAGTGGTAACCTTAGATAAAGATGCACGTAAGATGAGCTTGAGTATTAAACAAATGTCTCAAGATCCTTGGAGTTCTATCGATAACAAATTCCCAGAAAATAGCAAACACAAAGGGCTTGTAAAAAATATCACTCCTTACGGTGTGTTTATTGAATTAGAATCAGGCATTGGTGGAATGATTCACATCAGCGATTTAAGTTGGTTGAAGCGTTTCAATCACCCTTCTGAGTATGTTAAAGTGGGTGAATCTATCGATATCAAAATTTTGAACATCGATAAAGAAAATAGAAAATTACAATTAGGCCATAAGCAATTAGAAGAAGACCCTTGGAATGCTTTAGAGCAAACTTTTGCCATCGGATCTATTCATGATGGTACCATTGTTCGTAAAGACGACAAAGGAGCTATTGTACAATTGCCACATGGCTTAGAAGGATTTGCACCTAATCGTCATTTAGCGAAAGAAGACGGTAAGCAAGTTCAAGCAGAAGAAACAGCGAAGTTTATGGTGATCGAATTTGATCGCAATGAAAAGCGTATTGTAGTAAGCCATGCTAGAATTTGGGAGCAAGCCATCACAGAAGAAAAAGAAGTAGCGAAGAAAGAAGCTAAAGTCGAAACAGAAAAGACTAAAAAAGCAGTAAAAACCATTCAAGCTAAAGTAGAGAAATCTACCTTGGGTGATTTAGGTGCTTTAGCTGAAATCAAAGCTAAAATGGACGAGAATAACGCTGGTTAATCCTAGGGTTAACTTCGTTCTAATACATTTAAGTTGGTCTCTTTACGCAAGTAAAGAGACCAATTTTATAACTAGGGCTTTCCAATTTTAAAAGGGGGAAGTTCAAAAACGGTCAAGAAAAGGAAATTTTTTGCTATTTCTTAACGAAGGGGGTTTCATTGGGAACCTTTTTAGTTCTAAATTGCTGAATATTAGTTAATTTTGCCTCCCTGTATGAATAGAATATTAGTTGCTTTTTGTCTTATTTTGACCTTTGGATCCTGTACTTCAAAATTTCAACAAATTTTAAAGAATAAGGATACGGACTTTAAGGTAAAGATGGCCGAAAAGTATTATCAAGAAAAAAAATACAGTAACGCACAACAGCTCTTTGAATCGGTCATGCCATTTGTTAAAGGAACTCCTAGATACGAAGAGTTGTATTTACAATTTGCGAATTCTTATTATTATGATAAGGATTATCAAAACGCAGAAAATTTATTTAAAACCTTCGTTGAGTATTTTCCTAATAGTCCTAAAACGGAAGACGTTGAATACATGCGTGCTTATACGTATTACAAACGTTCTCCTAAAGCAGAATTAGATCAAACCACCACCAATAGAACCATTCAATTGATGCAAGCATTCATTGATGGACATCCTACCAGTACCAAAGTAAAAGAGGCTACGGAGGTGATTGAGGCTTGTCACGCTAAATTAGAGATGAAGGACTTTAATACGGCTTCCTTGTATTATAATCTTGCTTTGTACCGCGCCTCAGCCATTTCATATGGTTTGTTGTCCGATGGTTATCCTGATTCAAAAAAATCAGATCAATATAAATTATTGACCTTGAAAGCGTATTATATGTTTGCAGAAAATAGTTTTGTAGACAAACAAAAGGAACGATTCGCAAAAGTGATTTTGGAGTATAATGATTTTGTAGATAGATACAGCGAAAGCCCCTTATTGGCAGAAGCTAAAAAAATAAAGACACAAACTGATAATTATTTAAATAAATTAAAATGAGTAAACTAAGAAGAAACATGGGCGCCAACACCCCTTCTGTTGTTGAAACAAAGAATTTGAAATCTTTGAAAGATAAAACTGGAAATTTGTACGAATCAATTTCTATTATTTCTAAAAGAGCCAATCAAATCAATATATCTGTAAGAGAGGAATTGCATTCTAAATTAGAAGAATTTGCAAGCCATACAGATAGCTTAGAGGAAATTCATGAGAACAAAGAGCAAATTGAAATCTCTAAAGCTTATGAGCGTATGCCTAATCCAGCTATTTTGGCCACGGCTGAATTTATTGACGACAAGATTTATTATCGTAAAAATGAGGAAACAGATTTATTCCGTTAATTTTTAAAAAACGAAGTATAAAAACGTCCCGAAATGAATTTTCCATCGGGACGTTTTGTATTTTAGTGCATTAATAGTAAAGAAGATGTTGAAAAAATTCGTTTATATATTTTTTATAGGCTTATTCATTGATACTTCTTTGCCTGCGCAAGAATTAGCTGCTACTATTACCATCCAATCCAATAAGGTAGACAATCAAGTAGATGCCAAATTGTTTCCTGAATTGCAAACGCAACTCAAAGATTTTATCAATCAAAGAAAGTGGTCTTCAGATATTTTTGCTGCAGAAGAAAAAATAGACTGTAATTTTTTTATTACTATTGAATCCGTTGTATCACCTGGTGTTTTTGATGCCAAACTGAGTGTGGTATCTAATAGGCCTGTATACAATGCCGCGTATTCTTCTACTTTATTGAATATGCAAGATGCTAATTTTACATTTAAGTATCAATTGGCTCAGCCTATTGAATTCAATGAAAACAGGGTACAAGGGTCGAATCCATTAGAAGCCAATTTAACTGCAACCCTGGCTTATTATATTTATGTGATCTTAGGACTTGACTACGATTCTTTTGCTTTAAAAGCAGGGGTGCCTTATTTTGAAAAGGCGCTTAACATCGTAAACAATGCACCCGAAGGCTCGGGCATTGTTGGTTGGAAATCATACGATGGACGAAGAAACAGGTATATATTTCTAGATAATTTTACTAAAGCAGGGTACGATAAAATACATGGGGTTATTTACAATTATTATCGTGATGGTTTGGATGCGATGTCTGAGAAGCCCGAAATTGCCAGAACTGCTTTGTTGAATGCTTTAATGAGCTTTCAAGAAATACATGAGGCTAGCGCTACTTCTATGGCAGTGCCTATTTTAATGCAAGCAAAATATACCGAAATTGTCGGCCTATTTGCCCCAGCTGACAAGGCCATGAAAAAACAATTGTTGACTACGATGGCTGCCATTGATATTGCCAATTTGAATAAATATAAAGAAAAGTTAGAATGAGAAATGCCCTACTTATATTTTTACTGGCCCTCTTAAGTTGTAAGCCTACAAAAACTAAAGAAAACTTAGTAGACATCAATAAAATGAAACTGGTAGTTTGGCAATTGATGCAAGCCGATGAGTATTTTACAAGGGTTTCTTTATTGGATAGCACTTGGAAATTGAACAAAAAAAATGTTCAAATGTATCAACAGATTTTTGATTTAAACAAAGTAGATAGGGTAGCCTTTTACAATACTATCAGTTATTTAGAGCGCCATCCTATTGAATTTAAAGAATTGATGGATTCTGCAAATGAGGTTTCGAAAAGAGAAAAACTTCAGCAAAATAAACACTAAATAAACGCTTTAGTCGGGAAACATTTTTAATTTTGACCTACTAAATTTTAAAATAAATAATATAAAACAAATAAAATGAGCAATTTAACAGGCCACCCAGCCCCAGCTTTCACGCTTTTTGATACAGATAAAAAAGCAACTAATTTGGCAGATTTCAAAGGTCAAAATGTAGTGGTTTTATTTTTCCCTTTGGCATTTACAGGTGTATGTACAGCCGAACTATGTAGCATTAGAGACAATATTGCGACTTACAATGCAGCCAATGCGCAAGTCTTAGGTATTTCTGTAGATTCTTTATTTACTTTAGGTAAATTCAAAGAGGAGCAAAAATTAAACTTCCCTTTATTGAGCGATTTTAATAAAACTGCCATTGCAGCTTATGGTGTTAAATACGATGTTTTCCCTGCTTTTGAAATGCAAGGTGTGAGCAAGCGTGCGGCCTTTGTAATTGACAAAGAAGGTGTGGTGCAATACGAAGAAATTTGTGCCACCCCAGGTGACTTACCAAATTTTGAAGCCATTCAAACTACTTTGAATAAATTGAACTGAAGCGTCGCTAGTTGTTAGGGCTTTATAAAATATAAGCCCAAACAACTATGACCTCTAATGATTTTTAAAAAGGGTCCCGATAAATCGGGACCCTTTTTTGTTAATTTTTATAAAATATAAAATTAACACTACGCTGTCTGATGATTTTAAAAGCCCCTCGATAAATCGCGGGGCTTTTTGGTAATTGTTAGGGCTTTATAAAATATAAGCCCAAACAACTATGACCTCTAATGATTTTTAAAAGGGTCCCGATTTATCGGGACCCTTTTTTGTTAATTTTTATAGAATATTTCTAACGATCGCAAACTTCTACAATCAAAAACTTTAAGTAGTGGGTATTTTCCATCCCCCAAATAATAGGGTGGTCACTAGATTGTGTTTGATAGGTCACTTGACGAATTCTTTTCTTAGCATCCCATGCAGCCATTTGAATGGTCTCTAAAAATAATTCAGGACTCACTAAGTTGGTGCAACTTGATGTGACCAAAAAGCCACCATTACGAAGCATCTGCATGCCCCTTAAATTAATTTCTTTGTAACCAGTGACTGCCTTGTCTATATTGTTTCTACTTTTGGTAAATGCAGGTGGATCCAACATCACTACATCATATTTTCTGCCTTCCTTGCCCCATTTTTTCAATACATCAAATGCATTCATGGCTTCGAACTTCACGATATGTTCTAATTTATTCAATGCTGCATTTTTATTCGCTTGTGCTACCGCTCCTTCTGAAATATCTATGCCCAATACTGATTTTGCGCCATAATGCGCCGCATGAATTTCAAAAGTACCAGTGTAAGTAAACGCACCTAATACGTCGGCCCCTTGTACAATATTTTTAATGGCTTTGCGATTGTCTTGTTGATCCAAAAAATAACCAGTCTTTTGCCCATTTTCAATATCTACATAAAATTGTAAATCATTTTCTTGAATAATAATTTCTGTTGCAAAAGGGTCAGACAAAAATCCTTTCTGCTGCACCATGCCTTCTAATTCTCTTACAGGTACATCGTTTCTTTCATAAATGCCCTTGGGTTTAAATATTTCATTAATGGCAGCAACTATCGACTCTTTCCATTTTTCAATACCAAGGGATAAGGTTTGTAGCACAAAATAATCGTTGAACTTATCAATGATTAAAGCAGGAATACCATCGGCTTCTCCAAACACTAAACGGCAATTTTCAACATAGCCTAATTTTTGACGATAGGCCCAAGCTTCTTTAATTTTTTTATGAAAAAAAGCTGGGTCAATTTCTTCTCTTTTACGCGTAAGTAAACGAATGATGATTTGAGAGTTAGGATTGATGTAACCGCGACCTGCCAATTGGCCATCAAAAAAGTACACTTCCACGATATCCCCCGGTTCAATAGGTCCGGCAATACGGTCTACTTCGTTGTTGTAAATCCAGGGGTGGCCTAGGGCAATTCTAGGGTTGATCTTTTTATTTAAATACACCTTTGTCATGGCACAAATATAGCCCCCAAATTAGTGACAACTTGTGCCAATTTTGAGTCCATTTCTGTCAATTTTGCTCTAATTATTGCTTTGGCAATATTTTTGGGAGATATTTGTAACAATATGAAAACTATGGAAGAAAAAGACATCAATTTGACAGATCAGGACCTACCAGCTCAAAATGAGGGGGAAAACAGCACCGAAACCACCCCAGCCGAAGAAGTAGCACCCTTGAGCGAGCTAGATCAATTGAAGGCAGATTTGACCGATCAAAAGGACAAATACCTTCGTCTCATGGCCGAATTCGAAAACTTCAGAAGAAGGACTGCTAAGGAAAGATTGGACTTAATACAAACCGCAGGAAAAGAGGTGATTGTTTCCATGTTAGAAGTAATGGACGATTGTGATAGAGCAGAAAAGCAATTGAATAGTACAGACGATATTTCCCTGCAAAAAGAAGGAATTCAATTAGTGTTTAATAAAGTGAGATCTACTTTACAATCTAAAGGAGTTACTCCAATGGAAAGTTTGCATAAAGATTTTAATGTTGAATTACATGAAGCCATCACTGAAATACCTGTTACTGATAACAAACAAAAAGGTAAAGTAGTGGATGAGATTACAAAAGGCTATTTATTAAATGATAAAATTATCCGCTTTGCAAAAGTGGTAGTTGGTAAATAAATTAACACTATGTCAAAGAGAGATTATTACGAAGTACTAGGCGTTACAAAATCTGCTTCTACTGAGGAAATAAAAAAGGCCTATCGAAAAGTGGCCATGCAGTTTCATCCGGATAGAAATCCGGGAGATAAGGCTGCGGAAGAAAAATTTAAAGAAGCAGCATCGGCCTATGAAGTATTAAGTGACGCGGATAAAAAAGCTAAGTATGATCGCTTTGGACATGCTGCATTTAGTCCAGGTGCTGGTGGTGGCGGAGGATTCAGCGGTGGTGGCATGGACATGAATGATATTTTTAGTCAGTTCGGAGATGTATTTGGAGAAGATGTATTTGGAAGTTTTTTTGGGGGTGGTGGCGGCAGCCGTTCTCGTGCATCAAGATCGAGAGGTCAAAGAGGAAGCAATTTAAGGATTAAACTTAAAATGAATTTTGAGGAAATTGCCAATGGGGCCAACAAGCAAGTGAAAGTAAAGAAGCATGTTATTTGTACTACCTGTGGAGGCAATGGAGCCAAAGATAAAAACAGTGTGCAAACCTGTGGTACTTGTAATGGGTCTGGTCAAGTAAAAAGAGTCACCAATACTTTTTTAGGTCAAATGCAAACGGTGAATACCTGTCCTACTTGTAATGGAGAAGGTAATACTGTCACTGCTAAATGTGCTCCTTGTAAAGGAGAAGGCCGTGTCTATGGTGAAGAAACTATTTCCATTGATATTCCTGGTGGTGTGCAAGATGGTATGCAATTGAGTATGTCTGGCAAAGGCAATGCAGGGGAAAGGGGTGGTAGCGCTGGCGATTTAATTATTATGATTGAAGAAGAAGCACATGAGAGTTTACATAGAGATGGTTTAAATGTTTCATTTGATTTATATATTACGATACCTGATGCAGTGTTTGGAACTAGTATAGAAGTGCCCACCATTGATGGGCGCGCTAAAATAAAAATTCCGCCAGGCACACAAAGTGGGAAAATATTTAGATTAAAAGGTAAAGGTTTCCCAGAAGTACAAGGTTACGCAAAAGGTGATCAATTAATTAATGTGAATGTTTGGACACCTCAGCAAGTAAGTGCAGAGGAAAAGGCTATTTTAGAAAAGATGCAACAAAGTCCAAATTTTCAGCCCAAGCCAAGTAAGTAATTTTATTTTAATTGGTAGATGTCTTTTGAATTTCTACCTAGTCCATCATAGTCAAGGCCATAGCCTACTACAAATTTATTGGGGATATCGAAGCAGGAATAGTCCACTTGCACAGGGAATTGCAAGGCTTCTTTTTTATTCAATAATACAGCAATCTTAACGGAAGCGGGGCCGCTGGAGGCCAATTGAGGTAAATAGTGGTGCAATGTCTTACCTGTATCAATTATATCTTCTAGAATAACAATGTGTCTGTCGCTAACATTGGCTTCTAAGCCAATAGCAGTGATCACATTGCCTGAGGAAGTCATGCCTTTATAAGAAGCTAGTTTGATAAAACAGACTTCTGCTTCAATAGTAATTTGTTTAAATAAATCGGCAGTAAATAAAAATGAGCCATTCAAAATAGATAGGAAGATAGGCTTCTTACCAGTATAGTCTTTATTTATCTGATGCGCAAGCTCGGTAATTTTTTCTTGAATTTCTTTTTCATTCAAATAGGGTACAAATTCTTTATCAAGTATTTTTATGGTCGTCATAGTATTGTTTTAAGTAAAGAGAGACTAGTTTTTCTTATTAATTAAAGATTTTATTTTCTTAATTATATCAATTTTATCTTTTGCAGCTGGTTTGGTTTTAAGCTCAGGATTGCTTTTGGATGCACTATTGGAGACAGGTTGAAGTGCTTCAAGTAATGCATTGTTAGTTTTAGGGGCATCAAAGGGTCTGAATAAAAATAAGAAATCTCCTTCTTTTAAATTATCGTCGGTAGCTTTTGGATTGTACTGTTTTAAATAATTCAACTGAATGCCCTCTGATTGGCTGATGCCATATAAAGTTTCATTGGCTTTTAAAGTATGTATTTTTTTAGGTGTTTCTTTTTTCTTAGAGGCTAAAAATACCAATTGGTCATTTTCTATTAAATCTGCTGCAGGTATTTCATTGTATTCAAACAATCTATATAAAGGAACATGTTGACTGTTGGCAATGGCCAAGTAAGCGCTACCTGCTTTTGCCCATACCACCGGAACCTCATTGATTCTAAATCTAAGCTCCGGATACTTAGGGCTTAAAACAGGGATGGCTTTTTTTATCGTATCTACTTGGCGAACACTGTCTATTTCTATGGCAGGCTTCACTTGCGTAATACCTTGGATGGCATTGGGTGTACTAGTGATCGGAGAGGAAACAACTTCTATTCCTTTGACAGTAGAAAGTTGAACAGTATCGGTCCATTGGATAAGGGTATCTTTTTTTATAATTATACTGGAATCTTTTATAGCAATGATTGGAGTGGGTGGAATGATTTCCATTGAACTGGTGTCTTTTATTAATGGGACAATAGTATCTATATTTTTTTCAACCACAGGAGTTTTTATTGCCTCCATTGAATCTTCTGCGGCCAATTCAGGAAAATTGAATTGGGATAGTTCAAAGTCGGTGATGACTTTCATTAATTTTCTTGCATAATCAGGTGCTGTGGCATAGCCCGCTTTTTTTAATCCATAAGTCCAGGCAGAATCATCCACAGGATCTAATTCAAAAAGAGGGGCGTAATTGGGCCTAGATTTTAAAAAATCAGAATGATCAATAAAGGAACGTGCTGCTGTTGGGTATACTCTAAAACATTCTTGTTTTGTATCGTCGTCTTGATAAGTAGTTTCGCCTTGCCAATCAGATTTGCATTTGATGCCAAAATGATTTTTGAAATTTAAAGACAGGGTGCTTTGGCCACTATTAGATTCTATGATTCCTTGAGCTAAAGTAATGGAGGCCGGAATACCCGTGCGTTTCATTTCTTTAATAGCAATATTTTTGTATTCGTCAATATATATTAAAGTAGCTGTTTTTTGAGCGATTAAGCATTGGGGGATTAAAAAGACAAGCATTAAGGCAATGAAGCTTTTTTTCATTTTATTGTTTTTTTTCTAATCAAAGTTAAGCCATCTCTCATCGTTAATAACACTTGCTCCGTTTTTTCATCGGCATGGACATACTCATTGAATGCTTGAATGGCTTTGGCGCTTTTGCCTTGTATATTGGCTTCCAGCACTTCTCCATGAAAAAGTACATTGTCTACCATCATCATGCCATTTTCATTCAATAAGGGAAGTACTAAATTATAGTAGTCGATATAACTGGTTTTATCTGCGTCTATAAAAACCAAGTCCCATTTTTTATCAAGGCTGGGTATGATTTCTTTGGCATCTCCCACATGCATTTTGATTTGATGGCTTTTAGGACTAGTTGAAAAAGCAGCCATCGCTTTTTTGGCATCATCTTCTCTTAACTCAATGGTATGCAATTCGCCATTGGCTTTTAGGCCCTCGGCCAAACACAGGGCACTAAATCCAGTAAAACTTCCTATTTCTAAGATAGTGGCAGGTTGAATTAATTGGCTGATAAAACTTAAAAAACCACCTTGGGTCCAACTGCTTTGCAAATGGGCATGGGCATGGGTAGCCAAGGTATCCTCAAACAATTGCTTTAAATAATTGGGGGTACTACTGCTGAATTTTTGCGCATAGTCATTGGCCAAAGGGTGAATAAATTCCATAAAACAAATGTCTATCTTTTTTCTCTATTTGAGGATGAAATCAACCAAAGACCCAGAAAAGTAAGGAGTCCATTAATGATTAAGAGTTCCTGTCCAATTCTAAAATTACCGAAAAGAAAGGGTTGAAGGTAATCTAGTAGTAAACACATTAGGGGTGCTAAAAAGCAAGGAAGAAAGGCCCATTGATCTTTAAGGGTTCTTTTGGTTAAGATGCCAAAGGCAAATAAGCCCAATAGTGGCCCATAAGTATAAGAGGCAATCTTTAATAGTAAATCGATGATGCTTTTATTGTCAATCCATTTAAAAACGAGTACCATGATAAAAAACAAAAAAGCAAAACATAAATGTACCCTTTGCCTAATTTTTTTCTTTTTGGCTTCTTCCCATTGTGTATTTCTTTGCATGCCTAATAAATCAATACAAAAACTTGAAGTGAGTGCAGTAATGGCCCCATCAGCGCTTGGGAATAAGGCAGAGATCAAGGCAAGAATAAAAATGATAGAGATATAAGGAGGCATATGGAATAAAGCAAGGGTAGGGAATAAATCATCACCCGCTGCTTGAATATTGTTTTGGGCTGCATATAAATGAATCAATCCTCCAAGGTATAAAAATAAACTAATCACTAACAACATGGTAAATCCAATGGTGACCATATTTTTCTGTGCATCTTTTAAAGTTTTTACAGAAATATTTTTTTGCATCATTTCTTGATCTAAGCCTGTCATGGTTAAAGTTACAAAAGCGCCACCCACAATTTGTTTAAGAAAAAAAGTTTTACTGTTCACCTCTGTATTAAAAACAGTAGATAAGCCTTTGACCTGCATCGCATCTAATCCTTCAGAAAAAGAAAAATGCAGGTGCTTTAAAATATAAATGCTGCATATAATTAAACCCAATAACATGCCCGAAGTCTGAAGGGTATCTGTATAGACAATAGTTTTAACGCCGCCTTCATAAGTATACAATAGAATCATTATAAGTATGACCAAGGTAGTGCCCCAAAAGGGGATGCCCATATTGTCTAAAATAAAAATTTGTAAAATTTTCACCACCAAGTACAGCCGAGCAGTGGCACCAAGCGTTCTGGAAAGTACAAAAAAGGAAGCGCCTGTTTTATAGGCATTGTAGCCCAATCTTTGTTCTAAGTAATGATAAATAGAAGTCAAATTAAGTTTGTAATAAATAGGCAGTAGCACATAGGCAATGGCTAAGTAGCCGATCAAATAGCCAATTGTGATTTGCAAATAATGAAAGGAATCCCTGCCCACCGCACCAGGGACACTCACAAAAGTTACCCCACTTAAGGAAGTGCCAATCATACCAAAGGCCACGAGCATCCAATGGCTGTTTTTATTGCCAATAAAAAAGGACATATTGTTGCTATTCTTCCCTGTGATTTTAGCCACTCCTAGTAGGATGAGGAAATAAATAAGCACAAATAAAAACAATAATGGTGCGCTCATATTTTTTAATTAATGCATGGGCAAAGTAGTAAGAATCTTTGAAATAATTGGCTAATTTGCAGCTATATTCAAGTTATAAAACCTTTTTCATGAAAATTAAGTCCCTAACTGTTTTCTGTGGTTCCAAATCGGGTAAAAATCCTGCTTTTGAACAAATGGCCATGGCTTTAGGTACTTGGTTGGCTGATGAGCAAATTACACTTGTTTATGGAGGTGGAAATAAAGGATTGATGGGTGCAACAGCCAATGCCTGTTTAGCAAAGGAAGGAAAAGTAATTGGCATTATGCCCAAATTATTATTAGAATGGGAGGCGCAACACAAAGGCTTGACAACATTGATTGTGACGGAAACGATGCATGAGCGAAAATTGCTTTTATACGAAAAAGGAGATGCAGCGCTAGTGTTGCCTGGTGGCTTGGGTACATTTGACGAGTTATTCGAAATGCTTGTTTGGAATAATTTAAGTATCCACGAAAAGAAAATAGTGCTATTTAATTATGAGGGGTTTTATGATCCTTTGGTAGCAATGATTAATAAAATGGAGGAAGAAGATTTTTTATATGAACGCAGTAGGTATCGTTTGCAAATTTGCTCAACACTAGCAGAACTTAAGGCAATTTTTTCTTACCCCTAAAAACTGGAAACCCAACCCCTGCTCTTATAATGGGCTGTGCGGTCAAATGACCCATTCGATAGGGTGATTGCAAAGAATTGACTAAGTCAAACATAACAGAAAAATAAGAAAACCCATTTTCGCTTCTTTTGCCATAGCCAATCCCAGCGAGCACACTTGGGGCACTTACATTGGAGCTGCCGGAATTTCCATTTACATAACTTTTGGCATTACTGAAAGTCCAATTATATTCTGGTTGTACTTGAATAAAAAATTGATCAATAGGCCATACTCTTAAAAAACCACCTAAGCCAAATTGTGTATTGTTGGATCTGGCATTGATGTTGCCAGTAAGGTCCATGGATTTGTAGGAAGCAAAATACAAATTCATAGCGGCGCCTAAGTCGACATATTGATTCACGCTTTTAACCAATTCGGGGTTCAATCCAAATTGAAAAGAACCAGATCCTCCTCCTAATACAATACCTCCGCCAAAAAATAGGGGACTTGGATTCTCGATTTTATTGGTCTGTATGGTGTTTTGCGCATTTGCTGAATAACTAAGTAAGGGAAAAAGTAGAAAAGTAAAATAGTGGAGACGCATATATTAATTTTTTTGGAAGCTTATTTTGAATCAAATATTTTTCCTGGATTTAAAATATTATTGGGGTCGAAAGTTTTCTTAATGCCACGCATAATATTTATAGTCACTTCGTCAAATAAAACAGACATATAAGGCTTTTGAATCAGTCCAATACCATGTTCGCCACTAATGGTGCCCCCCAATGATTTTACCAATGCAAATATTTCAATGAGTATTTTTTGAATTTCGATATGCTCATGGCTTTTTTTATAAATAGGGTGGTTGATTCTAATATGTAAATTGCCATCTCCTGCATGACCATAAGAAACAACTTTAAACCCATGCTCAACGGCTAATGCTTTCACCCCTTTTATTAAAAGTGGTAGCTCAGCCCTAGGCACCACGGTATCTTCTTCAATGGTATAACCTGCGGCCACCGCAGCTTCATTGGCTTTTCTACGAATCTTCCAAAGTTCATTTTTTTGCTGGGCATCATCGGCAAAATATAATTCACCTACTTCAAAGTTCCCTAATACTTCTGCTATGGCTTCCATATCCTTCATTAATACATCCAAATCATTGCCATCCACTTCAATAATTAAATGCGCTGCTAAGTCTTCGGTAATGGGAATGGCCGTGCTCTCGCAGATTTTACTTGCTAATTGAATAGATTCAATTTCCATTAGCTCCATGGCACTTGGTGTAATGCCTGCCCTAAAAATGGCACTCACTGCCTCACTTGCTTTTTCTAGACTATTAAAAGGAGCCAGCATTAATAAATCAAATTTTGGATGCGGAATTAATCTTAAAACAATTTTGGTAACAATGCCTAAAGTGCCCTCGCTACCTACTATTAACTGCGTTAAATTATAACCTGTTGCATTTTTTAAAACATTAGAACCTGTCCAAATGATTTCACCAGTAGGAAGTACTACTTCCAAGTTTAAAACATAATCTTTGACCACTCCATATTTTACTGCCTTGGGCCCGCCAGAATTTTCAGCAATATTGCCTCCAATAAAACAACTGCCCTTGCTTGCTGGGTCGGGAGGATAGAACAAGCCTTTTTCTTTGACTGTATTTTGTAAAACTTCGGTGATGACGCCAGGTTCGGTGGTGACTTGTAAATTTCGTTCATCAATTGCTAAAATGGAATTAAAACGCTCCATCGAAATCACCAAGCCGCCTAAATGAGGCAAGGCACCACCTGTGAGTCCAGTGCCAGCTCCTCTTGGGGTCACAGGTATTAAATATTGATTGCAAATTTTTAAAAGCTTTGAGATCTCTTCGGCATTTCTTGGCTTCACTACTACCTCTGGGGCATAATGCAATTTTTCTGTTTCGTCACTGCCGTATTTGTTTACACTTTCCTGGTCGGTAAAAAAATAAGCAGCTCCTACAACAGATTTAATTTCCTCCAATAGGGATGGTGTAAGCTTGCTCATTCCAGAAAATAATTAAAAACTAGTATTTAAAAAAGGCCATACAGCATGCCATCTACTTTGCTGATAATTTCGCCTAAATCTTCTTCAGTTTCTCCGAATTTGTTTTTATCGCAATCGATAATCAACAAGGGGCCTTCTTTGTAGCCTTCAATCCATTTATTGTAGTATTCGTTTAATTTTTTTAAATAATCTAAACGAATGTTTTCTTCATATTCTCTTCCTCTTTTTTGTATTTGAGAAACTAAGGTAGGGACAGAAGCTTTTAAATAAATCAATAAATCTGGAGGTTGTATCATGGTTTTAATGGTACTAAAGAAACCATAATAATTATCAAAATCTCTTTTGCTCATCAGCCCCATTTCATGCAAGTTGGGCGCAAAAATATTGGCATCCTCGTAAATAGTTCTATCCTGAATGATGGTTTCGGTCCCTCTTTGAATTTCTAAAATTTGGTTCAAACGGCCATGTAAAAAATAAACTTGCAAATTAAAACTCCAACGCGTCATGTCGTCATAGAAATCCATCAAATAAGGATTATGATCTACATCTTCAAACTGCGGAATCCAACGATAGTGCTTGCTTAACATCTCTGTTAAAGTAGTTTTGCCCGCTCCAATGTTTCCTGCAATTGCAACGTGTTTGGGTTTTTTAGCTTTTGCCATGGTCGTGAAAATACAAAATAGTTTAGTACTATTTATGTTTGTTAATAATTAATTAGTCCTGTTTAATAATCCATCCCAACAGCCTTTCTTACAATGGACAAGGTTTGTGAAGCGCTTGCTCTGGCTTTGTCTGCGCCTTGTCTAATGATTTTATTAAGTAAGTCTTTGTTGTTTTGTAAATCAAGCGCCTGATTACGAATAGGTTGAATAAATTGAACCATATCTTCCGCCAATTGCTTTTTCATATCTCCGTATCTAATAATGCAATTTCCATCACTGCTATTGTTGAAATCTTCTTCGAATTTTTTTAAGGTATCGGCAGTACTCACCAACTTCATTAAAGTAAATAAGTTTTCAATATAATCGGGCTTCGCTGAATTAGGTGCTAGTGGTCCTTGATCAGTTTTGGCTTTTTTTATTTTATTGCGAATGGCCTCATCTTCATCTGCTAAAAACAAAGTAGTATTTTGATTTTCGCTCTTACTCATTTTGCCATTGCCATCTAAGCCCAATATTTTTACCAATTCACTATTGTAATTGAAAGCATAAGGTAAAGGGAAAGTTTCGCCATATCTAAAATTAAAGCGCTCCGCAAAATTGCGGGCCATTTCTAAATTTTGTTCCTGGTCTTTACCTACAGGCACTTTGACTGCGCGGTGTATTAATATATCCGCTGCTTGTAAAACAGGGTAGGTGAGTAAACCCGCATTTACATTTTCAGGTTGTAGGCGCACTTTATCTTTAAAAGAAGTGGTTTTTTCTAATTCACCTTTGTACGCCAACATATTTAAATACAAATACAATTCTGCAATTTCGGGTACATCGCTTTGTACATATAAGGACACTTTCTCGGGGTCTAATCCACAAGCAATATTTTCAGCCACCACTCTTAGTACACTTTCTTTTAAAGTTTTAGTATCTGGATGCGTAGTTAAGCTATGCCAGTTGGCCACGAAAAAATAACAATTGTAATCGTCTTGCATACGCACATAATTGCGCATGGCACCAAAATAATTGCCTAGGTGCAAGAAGCCAGTTGGCCTAATTCCGCTTAATACAATTTCCTTTTCCATAGAACTGCGAAGATAATGAATCAGGAACCCATTTTTTGCCATCTTTTTGGGATATTTGTACATAATTTAAAAAAAATAGATTGAGCACAGCATCTTTATTATCTAGCCCGATTGAATACCTGAAAGGAGTGGGTCCTTTGCGGGCGGATATGCTTAAAAAAGAGCTGAGTTTATTCAGTTTTAACGACCTATTGCATCATTTCCCGTTTAGGCATATCGATAAAACCAAGGTGAATACCATTGCTTCCATCACTCCGGATATGGATTTTGTCCAGCTAAAAGGGGTCTTACAAGGCATTGACATCATTGGAGTAAAACGGGCCAAACGTATGGTGACCCAATTAAAAGATGAAACAGGCACCATTGAATTGGCTTGGTTTCAAGGCATCACATGGGTGCAAAAAAATATTCTGGAGGGCCAGGCTTATTTAGTTTTTGGCAGGGTGAGTTTTTTTAATGGAAAGGCCCAAATGGTGCATCCAGAAATTGAACCCTATGTGGCTCAAGCCATGGCACAAAAATCTTTATTAGAGCCGGTTTATTCTAGCACGGAGAAATTAAAGGCTCGTGGCCTCAATGCCAAACAAATTGGAAAATTAACCCAAACCTTATTTCAACAAATTAGCCAAAAAGATTTACCAGAAAATTTACCAGCACATTTGTTGGAAAACAGAATGGGCAGATGGGAGGCTTATAGACAAATTCACTTTCCAAGCTCGCAGGCCAATTATAAAAAAGCGGTAGACCGATTAATTTTTGAAGAATTGTTTGTGGCACAAGTAAGATTGAACTTAATAAAAATTGATCGACATAAAAATAGTAAGGGCCATTTATTTGAAAAAGTAGGTAACTATTTTAATACTTTTTATAGTAAGCATTTGCCTTTTGAATTAACGGGTGCGCAAAAAAGAGTGATTAAAGAAATTAGACTAGATGTAGGCAAGGGTTATCAAATGAACAGACTCTTGCAAGGCGATGTGGGTAGTGGTAAAACCATGATTGCGCTATTGGCCATGCTGATTGCTGCTGACAATGGCTATCAAAGTTGTTTGATGGCACCTACCGAAATTTTAGCAGGCCAGCATTATGAAAGCTTAACAGAGCTGTTAAAAGAAATGCCCATTGAAATTGCTTTGTTAACGGGTAGTACTAAAATTGGAGAGCGAAGAAGAATTTTAAAAGGATTGTTAGAAGATGATATCCATTTTGTAGTGGGTACCCATGCTATTATCGAAGATATTGTACAATTTAAAAATTTAGGTTTGGCGGTGATTGATGAACAGCACCGATTTGGCGTAGCCCAACGCGCTAGGCTTTGGAAAAAATCGACTATTCCTCCGCATGTATTAGTCATGACAGCAACACCTATTCCAAGAACTTTAGCTATGACGGCTTTTGGTGATTTAGATTATAGTGTGATGGATGAGTTGCCTCCGGGCAGACAACCCATAAAAACAGTGCACCGCTATGAAACTTCCAGAGCCAGTGTGATGGATTTTGTGAAAACAGAAATTGTAAAAGGAAGGCAGGCTTATTATGTGTATCCTTTAATTGAAGAAAGTGAAAAATTAAGCTATGAAGATTTGATGCAAGGCTATGAGCAAGTAAAAAGTTTTTTCCCAGAGCCTACTTACAAAATTAGCATGGTGCATGGCAGACAAAATAGCAAGGAGAAAGAAACCAATATGCACCGTTTTAAAACAGGTGATACACAAATATTAGTGGGTACCACTGTGATTGAAGTAGGGGTGAATGTGCCCAATGCATCGGTAATGGTGATAGAGAGTGCAGAGAAATTTGGTTTGTCTCAGTTGCATCAATTAAGAGGAAGGGTAGGTAGAGGCAGTGAACAGAGTTATTGTATTTTATTAAGTAGTGTTAAAACCGGAAAAGAAGCCAAGGAAAGATTAAAAATAATGTGCAGCACCAATGATGGTTTTGTGATTGCAGAAAAAGATTTGGAATTGAGAGGTCCAGGTGATATTGATGGCACAAGACAAAGTGGAGCACTGAATTTTAAATTGGCCAATATCATCAATGATAAAGCGACATTAGAAATAGCTAAAGAAGCGGCCTTTTTACTATGCGAAAAGGACCCAACGATAAGTGCTCCTGAAAATGCCGCCCTGAGGGCTTATTTAATCGCCCAAAAAGCAAAAATTGGTTGGGGCAAGATCGCTTAAAGCAGGCCTTTTTTAATTAACTTGCCCTTAGTTAACTATAAAGAATTATTCTATGAAATACAAAGCACTCGATCCGCAAATTTTTATACAAAACAGAAAGCGTTTTGTGGCTAAAATGCAAAAAAATAGCATTGCCATTATTGTGAGCAATGATGAGTTCCCTTCCAATGGAGATGCTTTGCAAAGTTTCAAACAAAACACTGAATTATTTTGGTTGACTGGAATTGAGCAAGAAGGGTCGATGGTCATTTTGTATCCAGATAATCCCGATCCAAAATACAGAGAAGTATTGGTCTTGGTTAGGCCACAAGAATTAAAAGAAATTTGGGATGGCAAAAGATTAAGAGCCAATGAGGCCAATGCAATTTCTGGAATGAAAACTATTGTATGGTCTGATGTGATCGATGCCCCATTGCAACAGTGGGTGCATTTAGCCGACTCCATTTATTTAGATTCCAACGAGAACGATCGAAAAAATACTTTATTAAGAACCCATGAATATCGTTTCATTGATGAAATGAAAGCGCGCTATCCACTGCATAATTATTTACGTGCGGCAAAGTTGATGAAAGAGTTGCGTGCCATTAAAACCAAGGAAGAAGTGGCCGTGATTCAAAAAGCCATTGACATTACAGAAGTAGCTTTCAGAAGATTGTTGCAATTTATCAAACCAGGTGTTCATGAATATGAAATTGAAGCAGAAATTCATCATTCTTTTTTATCCCAACGCGCCACAGGGGCAGCTTATCATAGCATCATCGCCAGTGGGGACAATGCAAGAACCTTACATTATGTCAACAACAATAATGTATGTAAGGATGGGGAATTAATTTTGATGGATTTTGGTGCGGAGTATGGGGGTTATTGCGCCGATTTAACCAGAACCGTACCTGTGAATGGTAAGTTTACCAAAAGACAAAAAGAAGTATACAATGCTTGCTTACATTTGCATGATTATGCAAAATCTATTTTAAAGCCAGGCATTAGTATTGCTAATTATACAGATAAGGTGGGGGAGGAGGCGACTAAACAGTTTTTGAAAATTGGTTTACTAGGTAAATCAGATGTGAAAAATGAAGATGCAGAAAACAGAGCCTACAGAAAATATTTATACCATGGCATCTCACATCATTTAGGATTGGACGTGCATGATTTAGGTACAAGGACTGCGCCTATTACAGCAGGCATGGTCTTTACCATCGAGCCTGGCATTTATATCAAGGAAGAAAAAATGGGCGTACGTATCGAAAATAATTATTGGATTACTAGAACAGGCAATCAGGATTTAATGAAAACCATGCCCATCAAAGCAGACGAGATAGAAGCATTAATGCGTAAAAGTAAAAAGTAGTCAAGCATAAAATCAAGTATGAAAAAACACATTCCTAATTTGTTTACTTTAATGAACCTGTTTTTTGGTTGTTGCGCCATTGTCGCAACTTTTCAATCAGGTACAATGGCCAGTATGGATGAATCGGGTGCAATGCTGATTGAAATTCCTGAACCTATTTTTTATGCAAGTTTATTTATTGCATTAGCCGGGCTTATGGATTTTTTTGATGGCTTTGTTGCAAGATCGTTAAAAGTAGATGGGGAATTAGGCAAACAATTGGACTCCTTGTCCGATGTGGTCAGTTTTGGCGTGGCGCCTTCCTTTATTGTTTTTCAGTTTTTAAGATTGTCCTTGGCTTCAGATGCCAATGCCTTAAATCATAGTTCTTTATTAATGGCACCTGCATTTATTATTGCCATGGCAGGGGCTTATCGATTGGCAAAGTTTAATATTGATACAGAACAAGCTACTTATTTTAAAGGAGTACCTATTCCAATGGTAGGCATTTTAACTGCGGCCTTCCCGCTTATTTATTGGCAGTCGCCTATCGCCTTTGTTTCTAAATTAATGTTAAGTCCCATTTTCTGGTATCTATACATTATCGTTGTGGCCTATTTAATGGTCATGCATCGTCCTATGTTGGCCCTGAAAAACTTGGGAAAAAATAAAAAATTAATGACCCCTTTATTGATTTTAGTAGCAGACATCGTGCTTTCTGCAGTATTTTTTAAATGGTTGGCTATTCCATTTGGCTTTATTGGCTATTGCTTAGTATCTTTGTTTTATAAAAATACCATCACACAATTAAAATAGTATGACATTTCAAGTACAAATTAAGGTAATGCCCTTAAACGATTTATTAGATCCTCAAGGAAAAGCAGTTTTAGGCGGTTTACACAATTTAGGTTTAACCGGTATTCAAGATGTTCGCGTAGGAAAGCATATTACTTTAAAAATAGAAGCAGCCAACGAAGCCGCAGCCAAAGAAATGGCAGAAACGGCAGCAAAAAAATTATTAGCCAATGCGGTGATGGAATTTTTTGAGATTGAATTTGTGCAATAGCCATTTATATTTTTAAGTTACAATTATTTCCATGCTTTATATAGTACCCACTCCCATTGGAAATTTAAAAGATTTTACTTTCAGGTCTATTGAAGTATTGCAATCGGTGGATTTTATTTTATGTGAGGATACACGTACCTCCTCCAAGCTGCTTCAGCATTACCATATCCATAAACCATTAACGCCTTATCATCAACACAATGAGCATAAGGTGGTGGATCATTTAGTACAACAATTGCAAGCAGGTAAAAACATTGCATTGATCACAGATGCTGGAACGCCAGGTATTTCTGATCCAGCTTTTTTATTGGTGCGTGCATGTAAAGCAGCCGGGGTAGCCGTAAGTAGTTTGCCAGGCGCCACCGCCTTTGTCCCTGCATTAGTGAATAGTGGCCTGCCTGCTACCCGTTTTATATTTGAAGGTTTTATTCCCTTAAAAAAAGGCAGAAAAACTTTAATGGAATCCTTGGCCAACGAAGAGCGTACCATGATTTTTTATGAAAGCCCGATGCGTTTGGTCAAAACCTTAGAATTATTTGCCAGTCATTTTGGTGCTGACAGGCAAGCTTCTGTAAGTAGGGAATTAACCAAAATTTACGAAGAAAACATTACCGATACTTTAGCCAATTTAATTACTTATTTTTCCTCGAAGCAAGTGAAAGGGGAGATCGTAATTGTAGTGGACGGAAAGCATTAGAAACCCTATGACAAACTTAATTTTTATTGGAAGTATTTTTTTGGTTTTAGTAATTATCTACATGTTACTTTTTACTAAAAATGCGGCTAAGTCATACGCAGATTATATTTTGTCTCTTTTATTACTTGTTCACTGCTGGTCTGTTATTTTATTTTTAGTTTTATATTCCGAGTATATTTTACTGTTCCCGCATGTATTTAAAACAGGACTTCCGCTTAATTTTTTAATTGCCCCATGCTCCTATTTATACGTTAGGGCAGTTTTATTGAATGAGAAAAAGTTTCAAAAAAGCGATCTAATTCATTTGATTCCTTTTGTCATTGTTTTTGTTAACTATATTCCTTTTTATTTACTTCCAGTGAATGAAAAGGTAACGGTCATTCAAGATTCTTTAAATTATTGGCCAACTACTTTTAAATATCAGGCTGGTTTTTTACCTGAAAATTTTTCAATCTTATTTAGATTGATTTTGGCAATCATCTATTTGGTATTGCAATGGGATTTAATTTTATCCTATAAAAAAGTGCATAAGGAAAGTTCCATACAAATTCAAATTAGCAATGTGTTAAAATGGTTGAAATTATTTACCATTACATCGACGGTTATATTTTTTGGGATTATAGGTTTTATGTTAACGGTATTTTTTTTTACCATCCTATTATAATGATGACCTACTCATGCAAATTCCAAGTTTG
>CAINEG010000124.1 GCA_903847655.1 uncultured Bacteroidota bacterium | reverse complement strand
TGATTTAAATATTAACGCTGTGGAGATGAAAAAATTAACGAACCACCGTGCGAGCGGTAGTGATGATAGCGTTCGTATCACTCCAAAAATTCAATTTACTTTGGAAGAGTGTATGGAGTACATTCAATTTGATGAGTGTATTGAAGTAACACCAAAATCGGTACGTATGCGTAAATCTATTTTAGACGAGAATAATAGAAGCAAGGCTACTAAGGCCGGTCAGAATTAATTTTTATTGACAATTTTTCTTTGAAAAATAAATTGCCAATAAAAATTCTCTAATGAATTATAAAAAAAAGAGTCCCGATTTATCGGGACTCTTTTTTTTATTTAGATAGTTGAAATCTTATTAGATAGGTTTATTCAATGCCTTCCATAAAACATCTTTCAATTCCACTAAGTTCTTTTGTGTGGCAGAGGAAATAAATATATGCGGAATATTTTTAGGTAATTCTTTGGTGATGGCCTCGGTTAATTCTTGGTCCAGTAAATCTGATTTTGAAATAGCAATGATGAATTCTTTTTGAAGTAGCTCCGGATTGAATTGCTCTAATTCTGATTTTAAAATTTCAAATTCTTTTTTATGGTCATTGGAATCTGCAGGAATTAAAAACAACAACACTGCATTTCTTTCAATATGTCTTAAGAAGCGATGGCCCAATCCTTTGCCTTCGGCGGCGCCTTCAATAATACCTGGCAAATCTGCAATACAAAAAGACAAATTGTTGCGGTATTCTACCATACCCAATTGAGGGGTTAAAGTAGTAAAGGCATAGTTGGCAATCTTTGGTTTGGCAGCAGTGATTACTGAAAGCAGTGTAGACTTTCCTGCATTAGGAAAACCAACTAATCCCACATCTGCCAATACTTTTAATTCAATATTCTTCCAACCTTCGAAGCCATCTTCGCCTGGTTGTGCATATTCAGGCACTTGCTGGGTAGGTGTGGCAAAATTACAATTGCCCAGTCCACCACGTCCTCCTTTGATTAGAACAATCTCTTGTCCGTCTTTTAATATTTCTGCTTCTACTTTACCAGTTGCTTCATCTCTAGCAATGGTACCTAAGGGGACTTCTATAATAATATCTTTACCATCCTTACCCGTACATTTATTCTTAGATCCGTTTTCGCCATCTTCGGCAATCACATTTTTATAATAGCGTAAATGCAGTAGGGTCCAAAGCTGGGCATTGCCTCTTAAGATGATATGACCACCGCGGCCACCATCGCCACCATCAGGCCCGCCCTTGGCAGTTAGTTTATTGCGAAGAAAATGCTTGCAACCTGCCCCTCCATGTCCACTATGGGCAAATATGCGGATGTAATCAATAAAATTGTTTCTTTCTGACACTTTGTACTTATGAATGGCAAAGTTAACTAAATCTTGTGGCTATCTGAGGATTATTATACTACTAGACGTTCTAGTTGCTTGTATAAAAGAGCAGTCAAGTGTTGACTACTAGAATGATTAATGATTCGCTTTTAGTCCATCAATTAAAATGGCGACCATGTTTTGCTCTAATTCCTCGGCGCTAATTTTTTTGGTAGATCTATGCCAGCTTTCTATTCCGCTCACTGCATGTAAAAAAATCAATACAACAGTAGGGGCATCAATGGCTTTGATTTCTTTGTTGCGAATGCCTTCTTCAATAATGGCTGCAATCCTTTTGCGGTATACTCTTCGTTGATTTTGATAATTGGATAAATAAGGGTCAGACAGATGTTTCCACTCTCTATCACTTACATAAACTTCTTCATAACTATGAATCATTTCACTGATGTGAAAACGTAATAATTTTTCCATTTTTTGTAAGGAACTGATGGGTTCTGATTCTATCTCATCCATCTTCAATACAAATCTGTTGGCCACATTAAAAACTAATTCATGAAGTAATTCACTTTTTGATTTGATGTGATTGTATAAGCTAGCTGCTTCTACACCCACTGCCTCGGCCAAGTCGCGCATGCTGGCTGCTTTGTATCCCTTTTCTCTAAAAAGTGTGGCTGCTTTGCTAACAATTACATCTTTTCTTGAACCGTTTTTTTCTGTTTTAATTCTGGCCATACTACTATAAAATTGATCATTTGTTAGTACAAAATTATAGAATTATTTCTTTAATACTAGGCCACAATCTAATAAAATCTTCAAATTCGTTAGTTTTTTGATTATCAAGTAGTTAGCACGAATAAACGTTAGTTCTTTTTTCAAAAAACATCTTAGCAGTAAAAATCGTAGTTTCGCAGCTGAAAATTAAAAACAAAAACATGTCATTAGTTGTAGTTGGATCCATGGCCTTTGATGCCATCGAAACCCCTTTCGGGAAAAGCGATAAAATAATTGGTGGAGCGGCTACTTATATAGCCTGGTGTGCTTCCAATTTTACCACCGTGAAACAAATTTCTGTAGTGGGCGGAGACTTTCCTCAGTCTGAATTAGATGCACTAAGTGCAAGAGGCGTGATTTTAGAAGGGGTACAAATTAAAAAAGACGAAAAAACTTTTTTCTGGAGCGGCAAGTATCATTTGGATATGAATACGCGTGACACCATAGAAACACAATTAAATGTCTTGGAAAATTTTCAGCCTGTAGTGCCAGATAGTTATCAAGATTGTGAAATTTTAATGTTGGGCAATTTAGTTCCTAGTGTACAAAGCAGTGTGATCAAGCAAATGAAAAATCGTCCAAAATTAATCGTGATGGATACGATGAATTTTTGGATGGAAATTATGATGGATGATTTATTGCATACCATTAGCTTGGTGGATGTATTAATGGTGAATGATAGCGAAGCACGTCAATTAAGCGGAGAGTATAGTTTAGTAAAAGCCGCAAAGAAAATTATGGCAATGGGACCTAAATACTTAATCATTAAGAAAGGAGAACATGGGGCCTTATTGTTTCATGGCACTGAAGTATTCTTTGCACCCGCTTTACCATTAGAAGAAGTGTTTGATCCAACCGGCGCAGGAGATACCTTTGCAGGAGGCTTTGTAGCGCATTTGGCAAAAACTAAAGATTTCTCTTTCAATAATATGAAGTCTGCCATCATTGTAGGTAGTGCTTTAGCCAGCTTTTGTGTAGAAAAATTTGGTACAGAACGATTAACAGAAATTAACGAAGCCGACATTAAAGAACGCATACAATCGTTCGTTCAGCTAGTTAATTTTGATATTGAATTAGTATAAATTTGGAGATTGATTGAATTCGAATTAATTTTGTGCAAGCAATGAGAAAATATAAACATACCAAACAAATTATGAAACCCCTATAATAGGAAGGTACTGATTGTTTGTATGCTATAAAATATATTCAGAAGCCTTCCAAGAAATTGGGAGGCTTTTTGTTTTTCAAATGATTATTAAAGAAATTAAAAGATAAAATATGAAAGTTGCAGTGGTAGGTGCTACTGGTTTAGTAGGCACTAAAATGTTAGAAGTATTAGCGGAAAGAAATTTTCCAGTGACTGAATTAATTCCTGTAGCATCGGCGCGCTCAAAGGGTAAGGAAGTTATTTATAAAGGCAAGGCGTATAAAGTAGTGACTATGGAAGAAGGCATTGCGGCTAAACCTGCAGTAGCTTTATTTTCTGCTGGGGGAAGCACTTCTTTAGAGTGGGCACCTCAATTTGCAGCTGCTGGCATTCGTGTGATTGATAATTCTTCAGCTTGGAGAATGGACCCCACCAAAAAATTAGTCGTACCAGAAGTAAACGCTTCAGTATTAACCACCGAGGATTTAATTATTGCCAACCCCAATTGTTCTACCATTCAAATGGTGGTGGCCTTGCAGCCTTTACATGCAAAATATAAAATTAAAAGAGTGGTGGTAAGCACTTATCAAAGTGTAACCGGCACGGGCAAGAAAGCGGTAGACCAATTAATGGAAGAAAGAAAAGGTGTTAAAGTGGGTGCCGATGACATGGCCTATAAATATACCATTGACTTAAACGCTATTCCTCAAATTGATGTATTCTTAGAAAATGGTTATACTAAAGAGGAAATGAAGATGGTCAAAGAAACTTGTAAAATTATGCAAGACGATACTATTAAAGTAACTGCTACAACTGTGCGTATACCGGTGATGGGTGGGCATAGCGAGAGTGTGAATGTAGAATTTGAAAATGAATTTGATTTGAAAGAACTAATTGCCGAATTAGCTGCTGCACCTGGGGTAGTGGTACAACAAAACGACGGAGAACAATTTTATCCAATGCCTCTTTGGGCACATGAAAAAGATGAAGTGTTTGTAGGACGTTTGCGCAGAGATGAAACCCAAGCGAAAACTTTAAACATGTGGATTGTGAGCGATAACTTACGTAAAGGCGCAGCTACCAATGCAGTGCAGATTGCGGAGTACTTAGCGTCGAAGGGAATTATTTAGTAAATAATTTTTATAATTTTTTATTAACGCAATGACCCCGTTTATGGGGGTCATTGAAAAAATCATAAGAGAAAAGAATTAATAAAAAATAATTTTTATAATTTTTTATTAATTCATCAACGCAATAAAGTCGGCTTCGGTTATAATTTTAATCGAAGCTATTTTTTTAGCTTTCTCTAATTTGCTACCAGCGTCTTCGCCTAGGACTAAGTAATTTAATTTACTACTTACGCCACCTAGTATATGACCACCTCTTGCTTCTACCATGGCTTCTGCGTCGGAGCGTTTTAATTGAGTAAGCGTACCCGTAAATAAAAAATTAAGGCCGGATAAATTTCCGTCCACCGCCTTGGTATTGGTTTGAATCATATTTAAACCCAAGGCCTCCAATGATTTTATCAATTCAATATTTTTAGGCGCGTGAAAAAATTGATAAATACTTTTGGCCACTTTAATGCCTACGTCTTCAAAGGCCATTAATTGTTCTTCAGTATAGTTTTCTAAGTCTAATAAATGATGAATTTGTGAAGCAATGGTTTTAGCGGTAGTTTCTCCAACAAATCTTATACCTAGTGCATAGACCAATCGATACAAGGGTTGACTTTTAGAAATCTCAATAGCGGCTTTTAAATTATCGATGCTTTTTTTACCAAAGCCTTCCAAGCCATTTACTTTTTCTAATTCTAAGGTGTACAAATTTGGAATGGTCGTAAGCAAACCAAGTTCATAAAATTTTCTGATATTGGCTTCGCCAAAGCTTTTGATGTCCATGGCGTCTTTGCTTACAAAATGAATTATTTTTTCAATGATTTGCGCAGTGCATAAAGGGCTATTGCATCTCCAAACTGCTTCTGCTTCTTCTTTTTCTAACAAGGAATTACAAACAGGGCAGGTAGTTGGAAATTGAATAATTTTTTCTTTGCCTTTTCTCAAAGAAGCAATGGACTGAACAATTTGAGGAATCACATCTCCAGCTCTTTCAATAATTACAGTATCTCCTAATCTTAAATCTTTTTCTTTAATGTATTCTTCGTTGTGCATGGAAATACTAGTTACTGTTACGCCACCAATGGCCACTGCTTTTAATTTAGCGACAGGTGTTACTGCGCCTGTTCGGCCTACTTGAAATTCTACGCTCTCTAATACAGTTGTGGCCTGTCTTGCTTTAAATTTATAGGCAATGGCCCATCTTGGATGGTGGGAGGTCATGCCTAATTTTTCTTGTAAAGCAAAATCATTTATTTTAATGACTAGTCCGTCAATTTCATAAGGAAGTGTATCGCGCTGTGCTTCAAATTCAGCGCAAAATGAAATTACATTTTCAATGCCTTTGATTAATTTTTTTTCTTTTTGTGGTGCTCTAAAACCAAAATTCCAAAGCAATTCCAAGGATCCACTATGGGTAGAAAGTAGTGTTGTTAATTTTTTCCCAGGAGCGGCTAAAAAATAACTGATATGGTAAATGAAGGCATCTAAATTTCTTTCCGCCACTTCCTTGGGGTCCTTCATGCGTAAACTACCAGAAGCAGCATTGCGTGGATTGGCCAAGGTGGCCAATTGTTTTTGTTTTAATTGATCATTAAAATCTGCAAATGCTTTTTTTGTCATAATCACTTCGCCACGAATTTCCATTTGTTGAATACCTTGGGCCAACAAAGGAATACTTAATGGAATGGATCTGATTTGTTTGATGTTATTGGTAATATCTTCGCCCGCAATGCCATCGCCCCTGGTACAGGCCCTCACCAATAAATCATTTTCATAGAGCAGTGAAATACTGGCCCCGTCAAATTTTGGTTCCACACAATATTCCAGTAAATCTAATTGAGCACCTTCTTTTGCTTTTCTATCAAAATCAATCAAATCTTCGGCATTGTAACTATTCTCCAAGCTTAACATGGGCACCAAGTGGGCCACCGTTTCAAAGCTATTATTTAAACTATTGCCTACTCTTTGGCTGGGGGAGTCGACGGTGATAAGGGATGGATTGGCCAATTCCAATGCAATCAATTGTTGATACAATTGGTCGTATTCATAATCGCTTATGAAAGGCTCGTTGGCCACATAATATTGATACTCATGAAATTTTAGCAAATTTTTCAATTTACTCAATTCGATGGAGTGTGAATTGTTTAAGTAATCTTTGGTGACTTTTTGGAAATCTTGTATTTGTGAATTATTGTACATGTGCTTAAGGGTCTGCTAAAATACAAATTGTTTTATTCTTTTATTTCGTATTTTGGGTACAGAAAATTTTATTTTCCCTAACGATTTAAACGATATGCTTAATAACTGCGCTAAAAACTATGCTTGAACCCCTTAAATCAAAGATTGTTCCCGGTTTGAAAGAAAATATAGATGCCATTGAATTGGTGGTTGGCTATCCTGCAGTGCCTTTGACGGTGGATTGTGTCATTTTTGGCTTTGATGAGAACTCCTTAAAAGTGCTCTTAATTAAGAGTGATTTGGCTCAATTTTATGGCAAGTTGTCCTTATTGGGAGATAAGGTAAATGCCAATGAGGATTTAGATACCGCTGCCAATAGGGTTTTGTTAGAAAGAACTGGCATGAAGCAAGTGTATTTGGAACAAGTGCATACTTTTAGTCAACCCAATCGGCATCCTGGGGGCAGGGTGGTGACCTCCGTTTACGCATCTCTTTTAAACATCCAAGATCATTCTTTGGAAATCACAGACAATGAATTAAACTGGCATCCCATCCATCTGCTCAAGGAAATGGCATTCGACCATAAGGAAATCCTTGATTGTTGCTATGCTTGGCTCCAAAAGCGCATACAAGAACATCCTTTGGCTTTGAATTTATTACCTGAAAAATTCTCTTTGAGGCAATTGCAACATGTATATGAAGCCATTTTAGACACCAAATTAGATCGTCGAAATTTTAGGAAAAAATTTGCTAGCATGGGCTTATTAATCGACACCCATGAGATGGAACTGAATGTCACCCACCGTCCAGGCAAATTATATAGTTTTGATCATGCCCAATACCAACTACGTAAAAAAAATGGGGTAGGCATCGATTTCTAAAAAATGCTTTTGCTTGCCTATTATTTAATACCTTTATTCACTATTTAAACAGGTATTACTATGTTATATTCCATGACCGGATATGGTCGTTCAGAAGCTACTTTTAAAGACAAAACATTTTTAGTTGAAGTCAAGTCTTTGAATGGAAAGCAATTTGATTTAAGACTAAATATTCCTTCTTTGCTAAAGCCATTTGAAGTTGAGATTAGAAATAAGCTCAATGAATCTTTGTTCAGGGGAAGCGTGGAGTGCAGTATTTCCATCAAATCTAATGGGGTGGCCAAGCCAGTAAGTATCAACAAAGAATTGGCTAAATCTTATTATCAACCCATTATTGAATTGGCCAATGAGCTAGGCATTGAAAAGGAAAATATCTTAAGTACCTTATTAAAATTACCTGATGTAGTTTCTTCTAGCAACGAAGTTTTAACCGATGAAGAATGGAAGGCTTTAAACGATTTGCTTCAAGAAGCCATTAAGCATATGGTTCAACACCGTTTGGAAGAAGGCAAAAGTATTGAAAAGGATTTGCTTGAGCGTGTGGCAGCCATTGAGCAGCAACAAGCACAAATAGCTATATTCGAGCCCAATCGACGCACTAAAATAAAAGAAGGCTTGGTCAAATTGTTAGAACAATATGTGGGTACCGATAAATATGATACCAATAGATTAGAGCAGGAGCTTATTTATTACATTGAAAAAATTGACATTTCAGAAGAAAGAGTAAGACTCACTAATCACTGCGTTTATTTTAAAACTATTTTAAAAGAAACAGAACCTTCCAAAGGTAAAAAGCTCTCCTTTATTTTGCAAGAAATGGGCAGGGAAATTAATACGACCGGATCAAAAGCGAATGATGTAGACATTCAGAAAGCAGTAATTCTAATGAAAGACGAATTAGAAAAAGCGAAAGAACAAATTTTAAACGTATTGTAATATGATGGGTTTGAAAAATAAACAAATGGGTTTATTTATTTCATTGACCTTGTTTTTTGCAAGCTGTCAAACCATTCCTTTGTTTGAACAAACTACTATTTTTCCAGCACATAGTTGGGCATCTTCCAAAGCCAATACCTATCAATTCAATATCACAGATACAAGTGCTTTGTACAAAGTTTATTTTGTCATCCGACACCATAATGCCTATCATTATAAAAATATTTGGCTCAAGCTGACCATTAAAAGTCCAAAGGATTCTATTGCTATACAACAACTTAATTTAAATATGGCCGATGAAACCAAGGGCTGGTTGGGCACTGGCATGGATGATATTTTTGATCAAAGAATTCCCATTGGTAATGGTCCGATGCATTTTGATTTAGGAACCACTAGTTTTACCCTGCAACATACCATGCGTGAGGATCCGCTGCAGAATATTTTATCCACTGGCATTAGAGTTGAAAAGCTGAAACCATGAAATGGCCATTAGTAAAAATCAATAAACTCAGACTGGTAAGTTTTATTTATTGGGTTTTTCTAACCTATATGATTGCTGCTTTCGTATGGTGGTATGTTTCCTTAGAAAAACAAAATGATGAAATTGCTGCGGTCAAATTTCAATCTATACAATTGAGCGATCCTGCGCTTGAGCAAAAAGTAATACAGATACAAAATTTCCAGCTTAGAAAAACTAAGCAGTTTATTGGGGAAGGGCTTACCTTTTTGTTTCTTTTTTTATGGGGGGCCATTTATGTATACAGGTCATTACTAAAGCAGTTACGCTATTCCAATCAGCAACAAAATTTTATGATGGCGGTAACGCATGAATTAAAAACGCCCATTGCCATTTCTCATTTAAATATAGAAACACTTTTAAAAAGAGACCTAGACACTGCGCAACAAAATAAATTATTAGAAGCCACACTTAAGGAAACCAAAAGATTAGATGCTTTATCCAATAATATTTTATTGGCTTCTCAATTGGATATGGGTCAATACGAATCCAATCAACAAGAATTAGATTTGTCTAAATTGGTCAAAGAAGCCTGTCAATCTTTTCAAGAAAGGTTTCCATTGCGCTTATTGGATACTTTTATTGAAGCTTCCATTTTCATTCAAGGTGAAGCTTTATTGATACAAATGCTGGTGAATAATTTATTGGACAATGCAAACAAATACTCCCCTACGCATACACCTATTGCTGTGCATTTACAACGTGAGCAACAAAAACTAATTTTAACGATAAAAGATTTAGGCGTTGGTATTCCTGTACATGATCAAGAAAAAATATTTGAAAAATTTTACAGAGTAGGTGCAGAAAGTACTAGATCAAGTAAGGGCACTGGCCTTGGACTTTATTTGTGTAAAAAAATTACTGCATTTCATAATGCTAGTTTACAAGTAAAATCAAATGAGGGGCAAGGAAGTATATTCACCGTAACATTTGCAAACCAGTAAGTATGTCAAAACTAGAAATTTTATTGGTAGAAGATGAAGAACATTTACACGATGCCTTGAAGCTAAATTTAGAAATGGAAGGTTATAGAGTGAGTTCTGCTTTTGATGGTCCCACTGCATTAAAACAAATTCAACAGGCACATTTTGATTTGATCATTTTAGATGTGATGTTGCCTGAATTGGATGGCTTTGCCATTACAGAAACAGTGCGCTTAAATAATATCACTACACCTATTTTAATTTTAAGTGCAAAAAATACCAGTGCCAATCGAGTACAAGGTTTGAAATTGGGAGCCGATGATTATTTGACCAAGCCATTTAATTTGGAAGAACTATTGTTAAGAGTGGCTAAGTTGATTCAAAAAGCAACAGCCATTCATCAACCAGCCCCAATAGAAGAATATCTATTTGCCGGCAATCGTATTCAATTTAAATCCTTAGAAGCGATCAATAGCCAAGGAGAAAAAATAACTTTAACCAAAAAAGAAGCAATGCTTTTAAAGTTATTGATAGAAAATAAAAATAATGTAGTCACCAGGGAGCGAATTTTACAAACGGTATGGGGCTACCAGGTTTTTCCCAATACCAGAACCATTGACAATTTTATCTTAAGTTTCAGAAAATACTTCGAGTTGGATCCCAAAAACCCCATCCATTTTATATCCATCCGAGGGGTGGGTTATAAATTTCAAGATTAGCCCCATTTGATACAATCTTTTGATCGTTTAAGCGTTAATTCTAGTAGCTAATACACTTACATGTCCTTAAGTTCTATCAAAGATTACCTTGAACCCATTAATTTGGATATGATATCCAATGACGAGGGCTATAGAGACACCCAATTGGGCAAACACATCAAAGTGAATGAAGGAGAGATTCCAGATATTGCTTTGGCAGATTTGGTCATTATTGGGGCTGGAGAATCTAGAGGTGGAGGCCATGCATTGAATGGTTTTGCCTCCGCTGATGCCATTCGATCGGCCTTGTATTCCTTATATTATTGGCATAGCCAAGTGCGCATTGTAGACATAGGCAATGTAAAATTGGGACAGTCCATTCAAGACAGTTATGCTGCTTTAAGAACAGTTATTTCTGAATTGCTTTTACAGCATAAGAAAATAGTGATCATTGGCGGTTCACACGATTTAACCCTTGCCCAATACCATGCTTATACCTCCATTCCTACCTTGGTGAATGCCGTGTTGGTAGATGCCAAGATAGATTTAGATTTGGAAGCAAGATTGCCCTCGGATCATTTTTTAGAAGAATTATTTACTGGTTTGCCTAATCATTTAAACCATTATGCGCATATAGGATTTCAAAGTTATTTCATGCATCCGCAAATGTTGGAAACCATAGATAAATTAAGGTTTGATTGTTTTAGATTGGGCAAAGTAAGAGAGGACATGGAAGAAATGGAGCCTGTGATTAGAGACAGTCACATGATGAGTTTTGACATCAGCGCCATTCAAAATGCACAAGCACCTGCCAATACCATTACCCCCAATGGGTTCAATGGGGAAGAAGCTTGCGTGTTGATGCAATATGCGGGCATGAGTTGGAAAACCAGCACCATTGGGCTTTTTGGATATCATGCCGAACTAGACAACAATCATCTTACTGCGATACAAATGGCACAAATGATTTGGTATGTATTGGATGGCATTCAAAAAGGGAAAAAAGAATCACCTTTGGCTGATACCGAGCGCTTTAAAGAATTTCATATTGCCTTTGCAGATATTGAAACTAATTTTTTACAAAGCAAAAGTACTGGAAGATGGTGGATGCAAACACACAATAATGAATGGGCTCCTTGCAGTTACAAAGATTATTTAGTAGCTTCCAATAACGAAATTCCAGAAAGATGGTTAAGAGCTTTAGAAAGAGAATAAATATTTCTAATTTATTAAAGTTGGTTGTTTTTTGTACTGCGATGAGTGCTTGTTCGATTCGTCAGGCACAACAAACTTTACTCAAAGATCCTGCCTTGAAAGGCGCCCATATTGGAACGGCTGTATACAATCATACCCATCAAAGCTGGGTAGATCGTTATCAAAGCAGCTTGTATTTTACGCCAGCCAGCAATACTAAAATTGTATCCAGTTATTTAGGCATGAAGTTCCTGAAAGATTCACTTCCAGGATGGCAAATCAATGAAAATGCAGACAGTATTTTTTTATTGCCCATGGGCGATCCTAGTTTCTTGCATCCCGATTTTGCTTATCAACCCGTAGCTGATTTAATTAAAAACACCAACAAGCAAGTAGTGCTTTGTTTGCCCAATACACCGGATGCATTTGCGATGTATGGCCTAGGTTGGGCCTGGGATGATTATGACCAGGACTATCAACCAGAAAGAAATAGGTTGCCAATTTATGGCAATGTATTCACTGTGGCCAAAACTAAAAATGGAGTAAACGTTCAGCCTAGTTCATTGGCTCAAGGACAAGACTTAGCTGCCAATTACAGTGTTTGGACAAGATCTTTACACAGTAATCAATTTTATGCCACTGGAAAATCTACCATAGCGCAGGTTCAACAAATTCCTTTTATCACCGATACCAATTATGGCCTTGCCAAAACATTGATTGAAGACAGCCTGCATCCTAAACATCCCATAGTCATTCAAAAAGGATTCAATGCTGCTGCAGCCCATTTACTTAAAACAGTTCCTACAGATGAGCTCTTAAAAATAATGATGAACAGAAGTGATAACTTTTTTGCAGAACAAGTTTTATTAATGACCAGTGCCCAATTGTTAAATAAGTTAGATGAGGAAGCGGCTATAGATACTTTACTAAAAACTGAATTTAATTTTTTCCCACAAAAAATGCAGTGGGCGGATGGTAGTGGTTTAAGTAGGTTCAATTTAAATACGCCCGAAAATTATATTGCTTTACTGCAAAAAATGCAGGAGCTATTTGGTTTTGAAAGAATCAAAAGCATTTTTGCTCAAGGAGGCAAAGGCACTTTAGGCGCTTATTATAAAAATATTCCCGGGGTATTGTATGCGAAAACAGGCACTTTGGGCAATCAAGTAGCCCTGAGTGGGTTCATTGTAACCAATAGAGGCAATCAGCTTATATTTTCTGTATTGGTGGCCAACCATCCAAACCCTAATTCAACAGGAGTAAGGAAGGCAGTTGAAAAATATTTAACTACCCTGGTC
>CAINEG010000123.1 GCA_903847655.1 uncultured Bacteroidota bacterium | reverse complement strand
GCATGTAATGCTCCATTAGAAAAAGAAGAAGCCGAAGCGGTTTGGCGATGCATAAGTCCATTGTGTAAAGCGCAAATTGTAGAACGCATCATACACTTCGTTAGCAAGGATGCCATGGACATCAAAAGTTTCGGGGAAGCCAATATCCGTAAATTTTACGAAATCGGGATTCTCCCAAATGTTCCTGCAGTGTATACCTTGGATTTTGATAAAGTGACCCAGCTTGAAGGCTTTGGAAAAAAGAGTATTGAAAACTTACAAGCTGCAATTGCTAATTCAAAAAATCAACCACTGTTCCGACTTATCTATGGCTTGGGCATTCGTTTCGTAGGTGAAACAACGGCTAAAACGGTGGCTTCACAAATTCAACATATTTTAGACTTGACCGATCTCTCAGAGGAACAATTACAATCCTTTGAAGATGTGGGTGTAAAAGTGGCAAAAAGTATTTACCAATATTTTCATGAGGAAAGTAATATTGCAATGATTCGAGAACTTGAATCATTGGGTTTAAATATGATTCAAACAAATACAACTGCTGTTGACGGAAACTTAGCAGGATTAAATTTTTTATTTACTGGCACCCTCACACAATTAAAACGTGCTGATGCTGAAGCGATGGTAGAAGCAAGAGGCGGACATATCCTAGGCGGCGTAAGTAGTAAACTAAACTACTTGGTCGTTGGCGAAGATGCTGGAAGTAAATTAGAGAAAGCCAAAAAAATAGCCTCGATAAAAATTATTACCGAGGCGGAATATATTGACCTTATAAAAAATTAAAACTTGCTGTAATATTTTAATAAATATTTTTTGATATTCCTTTTTAAATAATTCCTTTTGCGGCAAGGTACTCTGCGATTTGAATGGCATTTGTCGCGGCACCTTTACGTAAGTTATCACTTACTATCCACATGTTTAATGTTTTCGCTTGTGTTTCGTCTCTACGTAAACGGCCAACAAATACCTCGTCCTTTTCGTGTGCCCATAAAGGCATTGGATAAAATTGATCCCCATCATTTTGTTGCACAACCACACCAGGCGCAGTGCCAAGTAATGCGATCAATTCATTCAAATCAAATTCATTTTCAAATTCCACATTTACGCTTTCACTATGCCCACCCATTACTGGAATACGGACAGTAGTCGCTGTAACTTTAATATTATCGTCCTGCATAATCTTGCAAGTTTCTTTGACCATCTTCATTTCCTCTTTGGTGTAACCATTCTCTAAAAAAACATCAATTTGCGGAATGGCGTTTAAATCAATGGTATACTTATAAGCCATATCTGCAGCAGCCATTTGACTTCCTTTTCTTTCCTCCATTAACTGATCCACTGCTTTTTTACCAGTACCCGTTACACTTTGGTAAGTACTTACCACCACTCTTTTAATTTTGTATTTCTCATGCAATGGTTGCAAAGCCACGACCATTTGAATAGTGGAACAATTCGGATTCGCAATAATTAAATCGGTAGCAGTTAATACAGATGCATTTACTTCCGGCACCACTAATTTTTTTGTGGGGTCCATTCTCCAAGCAGAGGAATTATCAATCACACGAATACCTGCTTCTGCAAACTTTGGTGCCCATTCCAATGAGGTACTACCTCCTGCTGAAAATAAAGCAACGGCTGGTTTTGCAGCTATCCCTTCCTCCATCGTTACCACCTTATAAGGTTTACCCTTAAATATTATTTCCTTACCTGCCGAACGCGCTGATGCAACTGGAATTAATTCAGTTACTGGAAAATTTCGTTCCGCTAATACTTGCAACATTTTTGTTCCTACTAGCCCTGTGGCGCCTACAACTGCAACTTTCATTTTTTTATTTTTTACGTTAACATTATGCTTGTCGAAAACCTCAAAGTCTTTTTTAGGACTTTAAAATTATCAGTTTTTTCTTTTTCAAGTGTTCTGTTTTACAAAGACTTAGCAAAAGAAAAAAGCCTTCCATTTTATTGGAAGGCTTCTGAGTATATTTATTCGCATACTAACAATCAGCACCTTCCTATTATAGAGGTTTCTTAATTTGTTTTGTATGTTTATTTTTCATCATTATTTAACAAAATTAATTGGATGTATTGATTTTACCAAATTTAAACCAATTCAAT
>CAINEG010000122.1 GCA_903847655.1 uncultured Bacteroidota bacterium | reverse complement strand
GAATTTATTGCTTTATTAGATAGAGGCGGTGTGATCATGGGTACCTCTGCAGGCGCCACCATTATGGGCTCTTTGTTGATTGGCGGAGACGCCAGAAAAGATCTGACCAAGCCTTATGCTATTCAACCTGCGTTTTCATTTATGCAAAATACTGCGATTGATCAACATGTACTAGCACGTAATCGTCAATTTGATTTAATCCCAGTGATTGAAAATAATCCCAATACTTTAGGCCTGGGCTTAGATGAATCTACTGCCATGATTGTGGAAGCCGGTAAATTTAAAATATGGGGACTGTCCTATGCTATGTTGTATGATCCTAAGGATTGGGCGGAACAAAAAAAACAATGGGGTCGTGTGGTGAAACCTTTTAAGATGATGTCTTCTGGTGAAACCTATAATTTAGTGACCAGAAAGATTGAGCCTTCCTTAATAGCAACAGACTAAATTTTCCTACTGCTGCAATTCAAATTTTTCTTTGATAATGGTCTGCACATCTTTGCCTTGAATTTTACTTTCCAACCAAGAAATAATGTCTAAGTACATAAATGCCCTGCTCTCTAACTTATTGTGGGCAAGGGGTTCAAGAGTGGCCAATAAATTCGCAAAAGACTTTTTAATCGTGGCTTTATTGGCTAATAAGCTATTGGCTTCTCCGCCGCTTTGAATGGATGTTCTTAAAAAGTTAAATAAAACTTCTTCAACTGTACTTAAGTTTTTCATCTTATACATAAATCGGTACACCGATTTTGATAAGTAGTTTACCACTTCCATATTGCCTAGTTCATAATGTGCAATCAAATGTAGTAGTCGCGCATAACATTGTAAATCGTCTCTTAAGTTTAATTTCCAATTAATGATACGATTTAAGTAATCAATGGCCTTGGCTGGCTTTCCAGCGCCAAAGTACAAGCAAGCCATTTTATAATAAAATACCAATACACGATGGCTATCTAGGTATAGTTCAATTTCCTTCAACTTCGCTTCCATCGTGGGTATCATGGCAAGTCCTTCGCTAAAACTACCTTCTAAAAAATGCTTGTTGATCTTAGCAATGTATAAGTAAATAAAGCTTTGTATTAAATTATTCTTGTTGTTTAATACAATGGGGGTATTGCTGTAATTCTCTAAAATTAAAATGGTATCATTGAACTTTTGAAAATTTCTTAAATCAAAATGAGCGCTGATTAAATTGTGTAAACCTTTAATGTACACTGCGGTCTCATTTAATTTCATGTTTTCTTCTTGCTCAAATAAGTCTACCCATTTTTGCGCGTACCTATAATGCATTAAAAAATCCTGTGTAATAAAACCATACCAACAATGGCATTGATAACGGTACAAGCGTTCATAAAAACCTTTAGAAGTTTTTACTTGTTCTAAAACAGGCGCCTGCATCAACGTATCTAAAGCAAGCCTGTCTTCATTGTTGCGTGCATGACCATGTTGAATGTACCAACCATACAACTGCAATGATAAATTAGAAACTTTGGCTATTTGTTCTAAACGAATATTGGCCTCATCTATTTCTTCACTTAATTGTTGGGCGCGGTCTTGCATACTTCTTGTAATGTGCAAGGATTCAATCTTTTTTTCTAAAAACAATACTTGTAATAAATAGGTCACCTGATTGTTTTGTTTTGTAAGTGCTTTTATTTTTTCTAATAAACGAAGGCTTTGCAGGTACAAGCCCTTATTGTATAAAATTTTTGCATGGTCCAATTGCTCGTGAATTTGCAAATCGATATTTTCACTTTGCTTTACAATTCTTAAACTCGATAAAATTTGATCGTACAAATGTGCCTTTAAATTGGACAGTTGTTGCTTTTGAATCCCCTCGTTTTTGTGTAACAATTCCTCCTCATCGTACTCCTTCATTTTGTCCAAAGCATCAAAAAGCTGAATGATTTTTAAGTCGGCAGACGCAGAATTACGCTTCACATACAATTTGAAGTTGCGTTTTTCGGCCCTTTCCAGGGATTTGACTAAAATAAATAGGACCTCCGTACTCAGGTTGGGCATCGTAGCTAATTTGTGGTCAAGTTATTGATTATCAATCATTTAATTCAATTCTACTCCTATTACACAATGTAAAATAACTATAAAAAGAATGTGAATTACTTGTGAATTGGGCTAAATTTGAACAATAAACGGGCCATAAGCCCGTTTTTTATCTGTAAAAGGTTCATAATCAATAAGATGCTTGCAAAATGTTTCCGCCAAAAACAAGTCAAAAGGCATGGAATCTGTAACAAAATAAAAGAGTAACGATGAGTCAGCAAAAAAGCCAGAAAGTATTCATTTTTGATACTACGCTAAGAGATGGAGAACAAGTACCAGGTTGTAAACTAAATACCAAAGAAAAATTGGAATTGGCCGTGCGTTTGGAAGAACTGGGCGTGGATATTTTAGAAGCTGGATTTCCTGTTTCAAGTCCCGGCGATTTTGAGTCGGTGAATCAAATTGCTAAAACTTTAAAAAATACAGTGGTCTGTGGTTTGTCCCGTGCGGTACAAAATGATATTGAAGTGGCAGCCGCTGCCTTAAAACCCGCCAAGCGTTTTAGAATACATACTGGCATTGGCACTTCTGATTTACACATCAAATACAAATTTAATACCACCAGAGAAGAAATTATAGAACGTGCAACTGCTGCTGTTAAGTTGGCGCGTAATTTTACAGACGATGTAGAATTTTATGCAGAAGATGCAGGAAGAACAGAGAATGAATTTTTAGCAAGAGTCATAGAAGCAGTGGTTAAAGCGGGAGCCACCACATTAAATATTCCTGATACCACAGGGTATTGTTTGCCTTATCAATACCAAGCCAAAATGGAATACTTATCCAATCACGTAGCAGGGATTGAAAAAGTAATTTTATCCTGTCATTGTCACAACGATTTAGGATTGGCTACGGCTAATTCCATTGCAGGTGTGATGGGAGGTGCAAGACAAATAGAATGTACCATCAACGGACTAGGAGAAAGAGCTGGTAATACAGCGCTTGAAGAAGTAGTGATGGTATTGAATCAACACAAAGATTTAGGTTATTATACTAATATCAATCCAAAATTATTGAACCCCATCAGTCATGAGGTTTCTGAAATTATGAGAATGGCGGTACAACCCAATAAAGCTATTGTGGGCGCCAATGCATTTTCACATTCCTCAGGCATTCATCAGGATGGATTTTTAAAAGAAGCACAAACTTATGAGATCATTAATCCTGCAGAAGTAGGTGCAGAAGATAGTAAAATAGTTTTGACCGCACGTAGTGGAAGAAGTGCACTGGCGCATCGTTTGCAAAAATTAGGCTATCAATATACAAGAAATGATATTGATATTTTGTATCCAAGTTTTTTACAAATCGCCGATCAAAAGAAAGAAGTAAAAGAGGAAGATTTACAAGCCATGGCAGCAGCGTATAATAAATAAAAGCAAAATAAAAGTTGACAATGGGACATACAATATTTGATAAAATTTGGGATAAGCATGTGGTCAAGATCATTGATGATGGTCCTTCTGTTGTTTATATTGATAAGCATTTGATTCATGAAGTAACCAGTCCACAAGCTTTTACTGGGATTGAAAAAAGAGGTGCTAGGTTATTTAGACCCCAACAAATTGTGGCTACAGCGGATCACAATGTGCCTACCCTGCATCAAGAATTACCAATCAAGGATGCTTTGTCAAAATTTCAAGTAGATACTTTAATAGCTAATTGTACAAAGCATGGTGTTGAATTGTATGGATTAGGACATCCTAACCAAGGCATTGTGCATGTGATTGGACCAGAATTAGGTATTACGCAACCTGGCATGACCATTGTATGTGGCGACAGTCATACTTCTACCCATGGTGCCTTTGGGTCCATTGCTTTTGGTATTGGTACCAGCGAAGTAGAAATGGTTTTTGCAGCACAATGCGTTATGCAAAGCAAACCCAAACTAATGCGCATCAATATTGATGGTGAATTAAAAAAGGGAGTGGTGTCCAAAGACATTATTTTATACATCATTGCGCAAATTTCTGCCAGTGGTGCAACAGGTTATTTTGTAGAATATGCAGGATCGGCCATTCGTGCCTTAAGTATGGAAGCGCGCATGACCATTTGTAATATGAGTATTGAGATGGGTGCGCGAGGCGGTATGATTGCGCCAGATCAAACTACTTTTGATTATATACAAGGAAGATTGTTTGCACCCAAGGGCGCAGACTGGGATAAAAAATTAGCAGCTTGGAAACAATTGTATACGGATGCAGATGCCAAATTTGACTTAGAAATCAATATCAAAGCCGAAGACATCGATCCAATGATTACCTACGGAACCAATCCAGGCATGGGCTTATCCGTGCACGGAAAATTACCGACCATTGAAAGGTTTACCGATGCCACTGAAAAACAAAATTATGAGAAGGCATTAAAGTATATGGGCTTAACGGCTGGACAAACTTTATTGGGCATGCCTGTACAACATGTGTTCATTGGCTCTTGTACCAATTCTCGTATCGAAGATTTTAGATTGGTCGCAAGTATTATCAAAGGCAAACAAAAACATCCAAGCATTCAAACATTGATTGTTCCTGGCTCACAAGAAGTAGCCAAACAAATCAAACTAGAAGGGTTGGATAAAATATTTGAAGCCGCAGGGGTGGAAATAAGACAAGCAGGATGCAGTGCTTGTTTAGGAATGAACGAAGATAAAATTCCAGCAGGCGAATATTGTATTAGTACCAGCAATAGAAATTTTGAAGGACGACAAGGAGCGGGCGCAAGAACATTACTAGCAAGCCCATTAACAGCAGCTGCTGCTTTGTTGACGGGAAAAATTACGGACATCAGAGAAATTTTAAATTAAAGCAGAGAAATAATTATAGTATGCAATCATTACAAAAAATAACAAGTAGGTTTATTCCGCTACGCATCGAAAACGTAGACACGGATCAAATCATACCTGCGCGTTTTTTAAAAGCCACCACTAAAGATGGTTTTGGAAAAAACTTATTTAGAGATTGGAGATATGAAAATGATGATGAAACAAAACCCAAGGCCGATTTTGTTTTGAATCAAAAAAAATATGCAGGAGAAATCTTAGTGGCGGCTAAAAATTTTGGCTGTGGATCTTCTCGTGAACATGCTGCATGGAGCCTACAGGATTATGGCTTTAAAGTAGTGGTGTCTAGTTTCTTCGCAGACATCTTTAAAAATAATGCCTTGAACAATGGGGTATTACCTGTAACGGTGACAGATGCTTTTTTACAAGAAATATTTGCTTTAGGTGCCGAAGCTACTTTAAGCATTGACCTAGCAGCACAAAGCATTACCATTGATGCTACAGGGTCTACCCAAAAATTCGAGATCAATGCCTATAAAAAAACATGTTTGTTAAATGGGTATGATGATATTGATTATTTATTAAGTATGAAAGAAGAAATAGAGGCCTACGAAAAAGTGAATCAACAATAATTAGAAAGAATTAATTAGTAAGGATATGCAAAAGAAAATAGCGGTAATATTAGGAGATGGCATTGGACCAGAAGTAACGCAACAATCCATCAAAGTATTAGATACCATCGCCAAACAATTCAAACATGAATTTAGTTATACGCATGCAATGATGGGCGCTTGCGCGATTGATGCAACAGGCAATCCATTGCCCGATGAAACTATCACCATTTGTAAAAGCAGTGATGCTATTTTATTTGGTGCCATTGGAGATCCAAAATATGACAATGATCCTACTGCCAAAGTAAGACCAGAGCAAGGCTTATTAAAATTGAGAAAAGAATTACAATTGTTTGCCAACATTAGACCAGTCACTACTTATGCTGCCTTGCAACATTTGACTCCTTTAAAACCAAAGTATTTAGAAAATGTAGATTTTGTGATTTACAGAGAATTAACGGGAGGCATTTATTTTGGTGCTAAAAGTTTAAGTGAAGATGGTACCGTAGCAAAAGATGATTGTTCTTATTCCGTATTTGAAATAGAACGCATTGCCCATTTAGCATTCAAGCATGCGCAAAAAAGAAGAAAAAAATTAACCTTGGTAGATAAAGCCAATGTTTTAGAAACCTCACGTTTGTGGAGAAAAGTAGTGCAAGCCATTGCAAAAGAATACAGTGATGTTGCGGTAGATTATTTATTTGTAGACAATGCTGCCATGCAAATCATTTTAAATCCAGCACAGTTTGATGTGGTCTTGACCGAAAATTTATTTGGAGATATTATCAGCGATGAGGCCTCAGTACTAGCAGGTTCATTGGGCTTATTGCCTTCTGCATCGGTAGGCAATACTGTGGCTTTGTTTGAACCTATTCATGGTTCTTATCCACAAGCCAAAGGCAAAGACATTGCCAATCCACTGGGCTCTATATTGTCATCGGCCATGTTATTGGATCATTTTGGATTGAACAAAGAAGCCAACTTAGTAAGAGATGCAGCAGCCTGGTGTTTGAATAGTGGCTTTGTGACCAAGGACATTGACCCAATGAATAGTTATACGACCACTGCCATTGGAGATTTGATTTGTGAGTACATCGAAAAACAAGTAACAGGCGAAGGGCATGTGCATCATGAAAGATTGCATAAGTCAACGATTATCTAACAAACATTCGTCTTAAGGTTAGGCGATAAAAGGGGTGTAATTTTACCAATGGCTTTTTAAAGAACAAAAAATATGGAACTAAATAAATATTCAAAAACGATCACGCTAGATCCAACACAACCAGCGGCGCAAGCCATGTTTTATGGCATTGGCTTGACGGATGCGGATTTAAACAAAGCACAAGTGGGTGTGGTGAGTATGGGTTATGATGGCAATACTTGTAATATGCATTTGAATGCACTTGCGGATAATATCAAGAAAAGCGTTTGGGCAAATGATTTAGTAGGATTGACTTTTCATACCATTGGCGTGAGTGATGGCATGAGTAATGGAACGGATGGCATGCGTTATTCATTGGTTAGCCGTGATGTAATTGCTGATAGTATTGAAACTGTTTGTGGGGCACAATATTATGATGCACTCATTGCAGTACCAGGATGTGATAAAAATATGCCAGGCTCTTTAATCGCGATGGGTAGATTAAATCGACCAGCAATTATGTTGTATGGTGGAACTATTGCACCAGGACATTACAATGGACAAGATTTAAATATAGTTTCTGCCTTCGAAGCCTTGGGACAAAAAATTGCAGGACAATTGTCCGATGCCGATTTCAAAGGAATTGTGCAACATGCTTGTCCAGGTGCGGGCGCCTGCGGTGGTATGTATACAGCCAATACCATGGCCGCAGCAATTGAAGCCTTGGGAATGAGTTTACCTTATTCTTCTTCTAATCCAGCCTTGAGTGAAGAGAAACAACAAGAATGTAGAGATGCAGGAAAAGCCATTCGTTTATTATTAGAAAAAGACATTAAGCCTCGTGATATTATGACACGCAAAGCATTTGAAAATGCAGTAGCGGTGATCATGGTTTTAGGAGGAAGCACGAATGCAGTACTACATATGATTGCAATGGCTAAAAGTGTGGGTGTGGCATTCACGCAAGATGATTTTCAAATCATCAGCGATAAAATTCCAGTCTTGGCCGATTTCAAGCCCTCAGGAAAATATTTAATGCAGGACTTGCATCAGTATGGTGGTGTGCCTGCAGTGATGAAATATATGTTGGCACAAGGATGGTTGCATGGAGATTGTTTAACAGTCACAGGAAAAACGATTGCTGAAAATTTAGCGACAGCACCAAGTTTAGATTTCGATCAACAAAAAATAATTTATCCTAAAGAAAATCCAATCAAAGCAACGGGCCATTTACAAATTATGTATGGCAATTTAGCAACGGGTGGAAGTGTGGCAAAAATTTCTGGAAAAGAAGGAGATATGTTTACAGGACCAGCCCGTGTATTTGATGGAGAGCATGCACTTATCGAAGGCATCAATTCTAAAAAAATACAAGCGGGTGATGTAGTGGTGATAAAAAATGTAGGACCCGTTGGTGCACCAGGTATGCCTGAAATGTTAAAACCAACTTCCGCCATTATTGGTGCGGGTTTAGGTAAGTCGGTGGCACTGATTACCGATGGAAGATTTAGTGGAGGAACGCACGGATTTGTGGTAGGACATATTACCCCCGAAGCCTACAAAGGTGGATTGATTGGTTTAGTAGAAGATGGAGACATCATTGAATTGAATGTTCCCAAAAGAACCATGACTTTAAAAGTAGATGAAACAACGATTGCAAAAAGAAAAGCAGCACAACCAATACCTGTATTAAAAGCAACCAATGGTGTATTATGGAAATATGCACAGTTGGTTAAAGATGCAAGTGAAGGATGTGTAACGGACCAGGCATAAAAAGAAAATTATGGCAACGAAAAAATTAACAGGAGCTCAAGCAGTTTTAGAAGCTTGTATTGAAGAGGGAGCCGAAACTATATTTGGTTATCCAGGTGGAGCCATCATGCCTATCTATGATGCACTCTACGATTACAATGATCAACTAAAACATATTTTAGTAAGACATGAACAAGGCGGCATCCTTGCTGGACAAGGCTATGCGCGTACCTCTGGAAAAGTAGGCGTGGTATTTGCTACTAGTGGTCCTGGTGCTACTAATTTAGGACCAGGCTTAGCCGATGCGATGAT
>CAINEG010000121.1 GCA_903847655.1 uncultured Bacteroidota bacterium | reverse complement strand
AATTTTAAACAGATTAACAATAAGCTTGATAAGCTTATTGAAAAGCTGTAAACAAAATGGACTACACCCTAGAGATCCAAGAGGACGACAACGGTGATTTTTTTATCCAATTCCCAGATGACGTAATAGAAGAGCTTGGCTGGGAAGAGGGAGATATCCTTGAGTGGAAGCTTAAGGGCAATGGGGTTGTTTTATCAAAACTTAATGATTCAGATCGATATGAGGTAATAGAAGAGTAAGGGTTGATAGAATAAATAAACTAAGGAATAAATAAATGTATCACACAACGCAGCCAGGGGGGCATTACGGTGCACTGATTGGTAATATTGGAGGCATGGGAGATATTGCTAGTGGTTTTAATAACGATTTAAGTTATCCTTATATCCCCGGAAGGGACGTACAAGGTGTTCCCAATGCCAATGATCCAATAATGCGGGAAAAGCTACGTCAACGTCTTCTTAAAAATCCAGGGGAAGGACCGGAGCTTCCTGGGTTTGTAAAAAAAGCTGAGGCTCCTTTTGGTGCAAATACCTTTTTAACCCAAGTATTGCCTGAAGAACAACAAGACATGAATTCATTCAAATCTCTTTTAAATCAACTTGAAGTTTCTCAACCAAGGCATAAGGATGAGCTTTTAAAAGGTTTGCCCCTAATGGATAATGCAAGCTTCTTCTATGGTCCTCAATACGGACAGAACGCTCAACAACTACCAATAGGATTTGGAGGCATCAGTGTCTCATAATTATGGCAAAGTATTACAATCCTGACAACGCAAATTATCCAATAGCAGGTGAATTTGTTAGCGGTGAATTTGTACCTAATGATATCGGATTAAAGGCTTTAGATTTATTAAAAAATAAATATAAAACAGATTTTAATATCGTACCAGATGCTAGGTTACCCTTTGGCACTACAGGAGCTTTTCGGTCACAAGAAGAATTTGGGGGGTCAAAAGATCCCACTACACGTAATTTATTTTTTAGGCCAGCAGAACCTGTTGGTTTGCCTGTATTATTACATGAGGGAGGAGGCCATGGTGGCGATCAAAATTTATGGGAACGTAATGAAATAGCAGCAAAAAATTTAACAAATTATAAATTTAACCCTCAAAATTTAGCGGGTAGTTTTAAATATGTTTTAGAAAATGAAGCTTTACCACATGTTAAAAGTGAGGCAATTGCACAAAAAGCGGCTGCTGACCTTACATCTACTTTAGATCCAGAAGCCGGACAAGAGGTGCGTAGTGATCCATGGTTTGCTGGTTATCCAATGTCTTACGTAAATAAAACTGCCAAAAATTTTTTTGGCAGTGGTCCTGGTCGTGTAACTGGTTATGAAACGGTTAAAGGTAATCTTCCGTTCCTCGAACCTATCAATGATTCCAACGATGTTCCTATTGATGTTTTTGTAGGTCCAAATTTAAAAATCATAAAAGATTTTTTAGATCCGAGTGTTCAAAATGTTTATAATCAGGCCCAGAAAAAAGCAGCTGTTTTTTTAGAAGATTATCTTGGACAACCCGTAGAAGAATTTGCAGGAGGAAGCGCTAAGCTGCGTCCCTTCTACATGGACCAATAGCAAACTATTCTAAAATCCCTTACAGGTGCTAAGATTTACAAAAGAAACCCAGGAACAAAATAAAATATGGACGCCAAAGCCCGACTTAAAGAAATTGTTGACTCCTACCTTGAAAAAGACGGTGGAGCAAATATTGATACGGGCATTGTTGCGTCCCATGTAGCACAGATGAAACTCTTTGGCATCCGCCAAGGGGTAGAATTTTTTCCTTCTCAAGATAATTTTGGCAATCAACGCAAAGATTTTATAGATCGAGTACTCAAATACAACAAAATGGATACACGCCTGGATTCAATCTGGGAGTACTATCTCTGTGATGGCCAAGGTTTATTTTATATTCGTCCAACTGAATCTAATTACAGGCTTTATTATTTCCGTGAGCATGAATATCGCTCCTTTTATGGTGTTGATGGTGAGCTAGAAGAAGTCATTATTATCTACAGCTATAAAGTCAGGCAGGGCACAGGCTTTAGTGATGGTATTAGCGTTGTAAATACCACAGGCAACACCATTACTGGACCCCAAGGGGCCAAACGTTACATCAGATT
>CAINEG010000120.1 GCA_903847655.1 uncultured Bacteroidota bacterium | reverse complement strand
CTGCTTCAGGATTTGGACAAACAGGTCCTTTAAAAAGTTTACCTGCTTATGATATGGTTGCTGGTCATAGCTTAGGAGAGTTTAGTGCACTGGTTGCTAATAAAACTTTAAGCTTTGAAGATGCACTTCGTTTAGTAAGTGTGAGAGCAAAAGCCATGCAAGCTGCTTGTGAAATTCAAGCTTCTACTATGGCTGCCGTAATAGCATTAGCCGATGAAAAAGTAGAAGAAGTTTGTGCGCAAGTGCAAAAAGAAACAGGAGAAGTAGTGGTGCCCGCGAATTATAACTGCCCAGGACAATTAGTAATTTCTGGAAGTATCAAAGGCATTGAAATTGCTTGCGAACAAATGAAGGCAGCAGGTGCAAAGCGTGCATTAGTATTACCAGTAGGAGGTGCATTTCATTCACCATTAATGAACCCTGCAAAAATTGAATTAGCCGCAGCTATTGAAGCAACTAGTTTCAACACACCTATTTGTCCAGTCTATCAAAATGTGGTAGCCACAGCAGTCACCGATCCTACTCAAATCAAACAAAACTTAATCGCACAATTAACCGGAGCTGTGAAGTGGACACAAACCGTTCAAGCCATGGTCGCTGACGGCGCCACTCATTTTACGGAAGTAGGTCCAGGTAAGGTTTTACAAGGCTTGGTGCAAAAGGTATTTAAAGAAGCGGTAGTGGCGGGGGTGCAATAGTGCTAAAATATCTTCGACTAAAAATTAATCGCGCAGTTTAACCACTCTGGGTCAAAACTGGCATTGTATTTTTTATAAAAATTAATCGCAGGTTCATTCCAATCCAATACCTGCCAATTTATGCCAATAAAATTTTTATCCTTTGATTCTTGTATCAATGCATCAAACAATAAACTGCCAATCTTTTTTCCGCGCATAGCTTCGGTCACTAGTAAATCTTCCAAATACATTCTTTGGCCTTTCCAAGTAGAATAGCGAATATAATACAAGGCCATGCCCACCACCACACCATTTACTTCTGCTACAAAGGCCCACCAGACAGGGTTTGGGCCAAATCCGCTTTCTTCAAAATGAGCTAGGCTTACGGTAACTTCTTCAGGGGCTTTTTCATAAACAGCCAATTCTTGTATAAGTTCTAATAATCTAACACAGTCTGTTTTTTGGGCACGGCGTATCAATATATCCATCAGAAAAATTTAATAGTAAAAATTAGTATTGAATTATATTTTTGCCAATGCTTGTTCTAAATCGGCTTCCAGATCTTCGTAATTTTCTATACCCACACTCATTCTGATTAAGCCATCGGTGATGCCATATTTGATTCTCTCTTCTCTGGGTATGCCATAATGGGTCATGGTCGCAGGATGAGAAACCAAGGTATCCACAGTGCCTAAAGAAACTGCACGGGTACAAACTTCTAAGGCATCAATAAATATTTTTCCTGCCTCTAAGCCTCCCTTTAATTCAAAACTTATTAAAGGCGCATGCTTTTTCATTTGCTTTTTTGCAATGGCATGATCGGGATGGCTACTTAGTCCTGTATAATTTACTTTTTCAATGGCTGGGTGCTTGGACAAATAAGCAGCAACTTTTTCGGTATTGCTGCAATGTCTGTCCATTCTAATCTCTAAGGTTTTCATGCCTTGAATTAATAAGTAGGAATCAAATGCATTGGAATTGCCGCCAAGTAAAACATGCCATTTCCAAACCTTGGATTGCATAAAGGCTAAATCTTTTCCTAGCAATACACCACTGATGGCAGATCCATGCCCATTTAAAAATTTAGTGGCAGAATGAAAAACAAAATCAGCCCCAAGTGCGAAGGGCTGTTGCAAATAAGGCGTGGCCACTGTATTGTCTACCGAAACTTTAATATTGTGTTTATGCGCAATGCTGCAAATAGCTTCGATGTCTACGCATTGAATGGTGGGATTGGCAGGGGTTTCAAGATGTATTAGTTTTATTTCAGGATTTTCCCCAATGGTTTTTTCTAATAATTTTAAATCGCGTACATCTATCAATAAAGTTTTAATGCCCGCCTCTGCTAAAATTTTTTGCATCAATTCCTGTGTACCTCCATACAAAGAATAATGTGACAATAATTTATCACCTGCGCTTAAATTGCTAAAGAACAAAGTACTCATGGCGGCTTGTCCACTAGAATGCAATAATGCCTTTAGTCCCAAAGGTTCGCCTTTTTCATTTTTTAATCCATGCGCTTCTAAGGCTTCAATGGTTTTTTCAGCAGCCAAAAAAGTAGGATTGCCCCATCTTGAATAGATGCGTGTTTTATCTGTGCCTTTGAATCGCTCCATCCCTTCATTGGTAGAATCAAAAGTAAAAGTAGAGGTAGCATAAATAGGGGTAGTATGTGAAAAATTATCATTTTCTTTGCCTGCTGTATGCAATGTCAATGTACTAATGCCCTTGTATTTTTTATTTTTCATATCCGCTATTTAATTAAATATAAGTCTTTTTAGTAAGCCCATTTGATCCAGCTTGCACCCCAGGTAAATCCTCCGCCAAAAGCAGCCAATATTAAATTGTCTCCTTTTTTTAATTTAGATTCCCAATCCCATAAACATAGTGGAATAGTAGCAGCCGTCGTATTGCCATATTTTTCAATATTGATCATTACTTTTTCTTTGGATAAGCCCATTCTATTGGCAGTGGCATCAATGATTCTTAGATTGGCTTGATGCGGCACTAACCAGGCTATATCGTCCCCAGTTAATTTGTGTTTTTCCATCAATTCCGCGCTTACATCGGCCATGCCTTTTACAGCAAATTTAAAAACAGGTTGCCCATCCTGAAAAGCATAATGTTCTTTGGCTAACACCGTTTCCATCGTGGCTGGTTTTAAACTTCCTCCAGCCTTGATGTGTAAATAAGGGGCACCCGATCCATCACTTTTTAAAATGGAATCTTGTACACCCAATCCATCTGTGGTGGGTTCTACTAAAACGGCCCCTGCACCATCTCCAAATAATATACAAGTGGCTCTGTCGGTATAATCAATGATAGCGCTCATTTTATCTACGCCCACCACAATTATTTTTTTATACTTACCGGATTCAATAAAAGCAGTGGCCGTTGTTAAGGCAAATAAAAATCCACTACAAGCAGCGCCTAAATCAAAACCAAATGCATTTTTTGCACCAATCTTGTCTCCAATTAAATTAGCCGTTGATGGAAATATCATATCAGGTGTGACAGTAGCGCAAATAATACAATCAATGGTCAATGGATCTAATTTCTTTTTACGAATGATTTCTTCAATGGCCTTTACTGCCATATCAGAACTAGCCTTTCCTGGTGTTCTTAAGATGCTACGCTCGGAAATCCCTGTTCTAGATTTGATCCATTCGTCGTTGGTATCCACCATTTTTTCAAGGTCAAAATTGGTCAATTTTGTTTCGGGAACATATCCTCCAACAGCGGTAATGGCGGCATTCAAACTAGGCATAGTTAATGATCATTTAATTTGGCTTACAAATATCCGAAAATTTGGCTAAGAAATGGGCCAAATGGCCATTTTTCGTTCCTTATGTGCTAAATTTGAACACATTATGATAGCATTTTTACAAGGCAATTTTGTTCAATTGACACCCGCAAAACTTATAGTGGATGTGGGGGGCGTGGGCTATGAGGTAAATATTAGTTTAAACACTTATGAAGCCATTTCAAAAAAAGAGAAAGGCTTACTCCATACTTATTTGCATATCACAGAAAATTCCCAAGTACTTTTTGGTTTTTTTGATCAACAAGAAAAGGAATTGTTTTTACAATTAATTAGTGTTTCTGGGGTAGGTGCGAGTACTGCAAGAATGATGTTGTCGGGCATGCAACCTGAAGAAATTATCAGGGCCATTGTGCAAGGGGATGCTAGACAATTAGAACAAATTAAAGGCATAGGAAAAAAATCTGCCGAAAGATTGGTCTTGGAATTAAGAGATAAACTATCAAAGGTCAATATGAGCAATAACCCAACCGGAGGTTTTGCTTTGTCTAATAAAAATACCCCCCATCAAGATGCCGTTCAGGCCTTAGTTTCCTTAGGCATTCAAAAAGTAGTGGCTGAAAAAGCAGTAGATAAAACAATTCAATCAGAGGGGGCAGCATTAAGTTTAGAAGCCTTAATCAAAGCAGCATTGAAGCACTGCTAATTTAAAAAAATAATTTATTTCTTTTGAAAATAGTTCAAACGGTTTTACTGTCCTGTTTTTTGCTTCTTTTGGGGAGTCAATTAACAGCGCAAGTGACCACCGCTTTGAAAGTTCCATTTGCCGATACCACTATAAGTAAATCTAAAGATAGTCTCAAAAGAAAATTTGGGAAAGATTCAGTTCATTATCCCATTAGCGACAAGAGAGGAGATTTTTTATCAGAGCCTAGAAAAAATCCATTTGAATTTCATGATACCAGTGTTTTAAAAAGAAGGGTGGAATATGACCCTACTAATAAAACCTATTCTATTTCTGAAATGGTGGCTGGCAAACCACAACGTATACCAGCAACTTTAAGTTTTGATGAATTTTGGAAACTTAAATCCAACAAAGACGAGGAGGCCTATTTTATGCAAAGGGCCAATTCCTTGGGCACATTGAATCGAAAAATTTCTAGACCCAAAGCAAAAGTCTACGATAGTTATTTTGATCGATTGTTTGGTAAAACTGGTTCTGATTTAAAAGTAGACATCAAACCTGTGGGGGAAATCAACATCAAAGCAGGTTATCAAGGCCAGAATGTGGCCAACCCCACTTTGCCAGAAGCAGCCAGAAAAAATGGAGGTTTTGATTTTGATGCCAATACCAATTTTAGCATGAATGCAAGTATTGGCGACAAATTAAAAATCCCTATTAATTTAAATTCTTTGTCCAATCTTGGTTTTGACAATCAAATCAAATTAAGTTACAAGGGCAAGAAAGATGAAATTGTCAAAGCCATTGATGCAGGAAATATCAATTATATTTCAAGAAGTACTTTAATTCCAAGTACACAAAACTTATTTGGTGTAAAAACTCAATTACAATTTGGTAGATTGTTTGTTACAGCAGCTATTGCCAATCAAAAGTCGCAAAGACAATCCATGAATTTGCAAGGAGGGGCAACTACCCAACGTTTTCAAAAAAGATTAGACGATTACGAGGAAAATAGACACTTTTTATTGGCGCAATATTTTAGAAACAACTACAATAAAGCCATGAGCAATTTGCCTGTGGTGAATTCTCAAGCGCAAATTAAAAGAATTGAAGTTTGGGTGACCAATCGAAATGGACAAACCACCAATGCAAGAGACATTGTGGGCTTGGCAGATTTGGGGGAATCCAAGCCAAGCAAAAAAGATTTGCCAGCCAACTCTAGTAGTATCTATCCAGACAATAGTTCCAATAATTTATATTCATCTATCATCAACAATCCAAAATCAAGAAATCCTTCAGATGTTTCTTTGGTATTGTCCGAGCCTATACCAGGAATATACTTAAGGTCTTCTGAAGATTATGAAAGAACCTTTGCGCGTAAGTTAACCGAGAATGAATATTTTTTTAATCCTCAAATTGGATTTTTATCCTTAAACATTCCTTTGCAACCCGATGAGGTATTGGCAGTAGCCTTTCAATATACTTACAACGGAAAGGTGTATCAAGTGGGTGAATTTTCAAATGATATTGCACTCAATCCAAACAATGGAGTGCAACAAGTCATGTACTTGAAATTATTAAAAGCCACCACACAAAGAACCGACTTGCCTATTTGGGATTTGATGATGAAAAACGTTTATTCCTTAGATTTGTTTGGCACCATTCAACCCACCGATTTCCAACTGAATGTATTGTATGAAGATCCAAGTTTAGGACAAAAAAGATATTTACCAGCAGCCGATCCAAGTGCATCAGGCAAGGCTTTAATTAAAATATTACAATTGGATCGATTGAATAATAGAAACGATCCACAACCCGATGGAATTTTTGACTATGTGGAAGGTTTCACTGTTTTATCTAAAATGGGTAGGATAGTTTTTCCTTTGTTGGAGCCTTTTGGAGATGATTTAAAAGAGATCGCCTTTAAAGATTTATTTAAAAAGGACAGTGCCACAGCAAAAAAATATTTGTTCCCTCAATTGTACCGAAATATAAAATCAGAAGCGCAAACTTATACCAACCTCAATCGATTTGTAATGGAAGGTCAAGTGAAAGGCGCAGGGGGTGGTTCTGAAATTAGTTTAAACGCTTTTAATGTTCCTCAAGGTTCTGTGATGGTGAGGGCTGGGGGACAAGTTTTAAAAGAAGGAACAGATTATATTGTGGATTATGGCTCTGGAACAGTGCGCATTATCAATCCTGGCATTTTAAGTTCCAATATTCCTGTGAATGTTTCTTTTGAAAATAATTTAGGCTTTGGTTTTCAAGAAAGAGGCTTTAGGGCATTGCGTTTGGATTATATGGCCAGTAAGAATTTTAATATTGGTTTCTCCACTCAAAGATTAAGTGAACGTCCCTTTTTTACGAAAACAAATTTCGGATCGGATCCAATTAAGAATGCCATGTATGGGTTGGACTTTAATTACAAAGGCGAATTACCTAGTGTGACCAAGGCCTTGAATAAACTTCCTTTTTATAAAACAAAGGCCAAGTCCTATATCACGGCTTATGGAGAAGCAGCTTATTTGCAACCTGGTCATGCGCAACAAATTGGCAAGGGGGGAAGCGGTTTGGTGTATTTAGATGATTTTGAATCTACCAGAACCAATATTGATTTACGCTTTCCTTTTACTTCTTGGGCATTGTCCTCTACGCCAATGGATCGTTTTAAAGAAGGAGGTTTAACGGATAACATTATTTACAATAATAATAGAGCCCGCATTGCATGGTATACCATTGAGCCTACTTTGCAAGACAGAAACAGTGCCAATAATCCTTTGAGTACCAATATAGCTTCCTTAAGTGACCCAAGAGTTCGTCAGGTATTGACCAATGAATTATTCCCGAATAAAACCACCAATATCACGGATGTGCAGTTGCCCACTTTTGATTTAACTTATTATCCAAAAGACAGAGGCCCCTATAATTATAATTTTAAAGATTTAAATACCAAAGGGCAATTTGTAAACCCTACAGATAAATGGGGAGGCATCATGCGTGCCTTAGATCAAACCGATTTTGAAACCAATGTGATTGAATATGTAGAATTTTGGATGCAAGATCCTTTCCTTAAATCTCCTGCAAGCAGTGGACAATTATATTTAAACTTAGGAAATGTAAGCGAAGATATTTTGAAAGATGGCAGGCGCTTTTATGAAAATGGTATGCCTACGCCTAATATTCCAGCCTCTGTGGACAGTTCTACCTGGGGAAGAGTGCCCACCAATCCCATTCAAGTAACCAATGCGTTTAGCAATAATCCAGACGATAGAAAATTCCAGGATGTGGGTTTGGATGGTTTGAATGATACAGAGGAAAATTTACAAAGAAAGAAAGTCATTGACCAGATTAGCAACCCATTAGTGAAACAACAATTCATCAATGACCCTAGTGCAGATAACTACAAATGGTACAGAGATGATTCCTATACGGCTTCTAATGCAGGCATTTTGGATAGGTATAAATATTTTAATAACCCACAAGGCAATTCACCGGTAGCGGGTACCAGCGTCTACAGTAGTGCATCTACTTTGCTGCCAGACAATGAAGATTTAAACAGAGACAATACATTGAATGAATCTGAATCTTATTGGGAGTATGCCATTGATTTGAAAAAAGCAAGTTTGGGGGTAGGTAAAACAAACTATATCACTGATACTAAACAAGTCACAGTGAATTATGCAGATGGCACACAACATACCGAGAATTGGTATTTGTTTAGAGTACCCATTCGTGATCCTCAAAGAAAATCTATTGGAGGCATCACCGATTTTAAATCGATTCGTTTTTTAAGAATGTACATGACAGGCTTTGAAGATTCCATCACACTTCGTTTTGCAAAATTGGATTTGGTGCGCAATCAATGGAGGCAATTTGCCAATGAAGTGGATAGTTCTGGAAATTATAGAATCATTGGCCCAGAGAATAGCTCAAGCATCAATACTTTGGCAGTGAGCATTGAACAAAATGGAAGTAGACAACCGGTGAATTATGTGATACCTCCAGGCATTGAACGTGTTCAATTATTAAGCAACAATGGTGTGAACTTATTGCAAAATGAACAAGCCTTGAGTGTTCAGTTGAATCATTTAGAAAAAGGGAAAACTCCAAGAGGTGTGTTTAAAACCATGAACATAGACATTCGCAAGTATGGAAACTTATCCATGTTCTTACATGCCGAAAGTCAAATTAATTCTTCCAATACCATCAAGGATCAAGACATAACCGCTATCATAAGAATGGGGCAGGATTTTCAAAACAATTTTTATGAGATAAGAATTCCTTTAAAAGTAACCCCGAGAGGCACCTATACCCCCGTGAATGCAGAGGCAGTTTGGCCTGCAGAAAATAGTATGAATTTAAGTTTGAACGATTTGGTGAATCTTAAATTAGAAAGAGACAAACAACATTTTTCTTATACAAAAAAGTTTCCGATGCTGATTACTTCTGGTGCCAATGCAGGCCAGCGTTATTCGGTCATGGGTAATCCAAACTTAGGAGAAATCAGGGGGATCTTAATCGCTTTTGAAAATAGTTCCACCCAGGCCTTTGTGGATGCAGAAGTTTGGATGAATGAACTAAGGTTGTCTGAGATGGACGAAAGCGGTTCCTATGCAGCCTTGGGTAGAATGGACATGATATTGGCAGATTTGGGTAATGTATCTGTTTCAATGAACAAACGCACGGCAGGTTTTGGAACCATCGAACAGAGCATGAATCAAAGAGCAAGAACTGGTATTACACAATTTGATATTGCCACCAATATTGATGCAGGAAAGTTGTTGCCTAAGAATGTTAAAATATCTATTCCGGTTTTTGCGGGTTTGAATAAGTCTATAGAAAATCCGGAGTATGATCCATTCAATAAGGATATTAAATACGATAAAGAGATTAGTTCCTTGCAAGGACGTCAGCGAGATTCTGTGGTTAATTTATCTACAAATCAATCCACTATTAAAACCTTAAATTTTACCAATGTAAAGGTGATGACTAAAGGGAAGCCTTCTCTATTAAACATTAGTAATTTTGATTTAAGTTATTCTTATTCTCAACTGTTACAAACTAGCCCAGTGATTGATCAAAATAAAATGACCAAACAAAGAGGGGCCATTGGCTATACTTTCAACAATCAAGTGAAGAGTTTTGAGCCGTTTAAAAAATTAATTAAATCCAATTGGCCATGGCTCACCTGGATCAAAGACATTAATTTTAGTCCTGCGCCAAGTATGATTAGTTATAGAACGGTATTGGATCGACAATATGGAGAATACACACCAAGGATTGTCAATGCTTCTGACAGAACTATTGACAAAGTGGAAACTACTTACGATAAATATTTTACCAAAAGCCAATTGTTTAACATGCGTTGGCCATTTACTAGGTCCATCAATATGGATTTTTCGGCCAATATGAATTCGAGAATTGATGAACCAGATGGCCCTAATAGTACTTTGTCTTCAACAGAATTATTGGCCAGGATTGTACCTGTACTCAACAGTGGTAGAAACACTTTGTACAATCAAAAAGCATCGGTGAGGTATGATTTACCCACTTCAAAATTGCCTTTGACCAACTGGATATTGGCTGGTGTGAATGCAGCTAGTAGTTACAATTGGATTGGTGCCAGTAGATTAGCAGTAGAACTAGGTAATACCATCGAAAACTCGTTGGCTTATCAGGCTACGGCGCAGTTTAATTTTACAGCACTCTATAAAAAATCTAAATACTTGAATGCAGCTATTAGTGAGGAAACGAATGTAAATAAGCAAAACAATACCAATCCTTTGGCCACAAAATTATTGATGAGCAAGACGGAGGCATTGGCTGGCAAAACTGGAAAAGAAAGAGATTCTACTTTGAAAAAATGGAGAGAAGCCAAAAGGCAGGAGCGCATTGCACAAAGAGTACTAAAGGCCAATGAACAAATCAATGTGCCTGGGCCTGTTAAATCTATCGCCAGGTTCTTGACCATGCTTAAAACTGCAAATGCAGATTATACCGAAAGTTTTAACAGTAGATTGCCTGGCTATGATGGAGAGGTAGAATTTTTAAATAAATCTGGTACAGGATTTTCTCCCACCATGGATTATATGTTTTTAGGTAGGCAACCCGATTCCAATTGGTTGAATCAGCAGTATGCCAATCGACAGATTAAAAGAGATCCAAATTTCAATATGATCTTTAGACAAAATTTTGATCAAAAATTTAGTTTCAGGATGATGGCTGAGCCTATTAAAACTTTAATCATTGATGTAATGGTGAATAAATCATTTACCAAAGAATACACTGAATTGTTTAAGGATACAAACAGTTATTATGGAGTGACCAATCCTCAATACAATAATCCAACGCATGCCAATCCATTGTCCGCTGGTGGTTTTAATATAAGTTATATGGCCTTGAATACTTTCTTTTCAACCCATAACCCCAATGTTATATCTGCACAGTTCAAAGCCTTTGAAAATTACAGAGAAGACATTTCTTTGCGTGTAGCAGGTGGCAATTGGTATTGGAATCAGTTACCAGCTGATCAAAAATTAGCTGGCAAATATGCCACTGGCTATGGCAAGTATGCCCAAGATGTTTTAATACCTGCATTTATAGCGGCGTATACAGGGCAGGATCCACAAAAAGTAAACTTATTAAACCAAAATAATTCCAGCATCAGGTCCAATCCTTTTTCAGGGATGTTACCAAAACCCAATTGGAACATTATGTATAATGGGCTAGCCAAAACACCTTTATTGTCTACTATATTTTCTAATATTACTTTAACCCATGGCTACAATAGTAATTTGTCAATGAATAGTTTCACTAGTTCGTTGATGTATGCCGATACAAGCAGAAGAAGCGCTCCTTCCTTCTTAGATACGGTAAGTAAAAATTATGTTCCTTATTACTTAGTGCCCAATATTACCATTAGTGAAAAAATGGAACCATTGATTGGGATTAATTTAACCACTTTGTCACAGTGGTCGCTTCGTTTTGAATACAAGAAAAGTAGAATACTTTCCTTGAGTTTGATCGACTATCAATTGAGTGAAAACAATAGTACTGAATTTGTATTTGGAACCGCTTACAAAAAGAAAGGATTGAAACTACCCTTTACCATACCGGGCTTAAACAACAATAAGCTAACCAATGAATTAACTTTTAGATTTGACATTGCCATAAGAGATATTTACAACAGCAATAGCAGATTGGATCAAAAGGAAGCCTATGGCACGGGTGGTCAGAAGGATGTGACCATACAACCTTCCATAGACTATGTCTTAAATAGTAAGATTAATTTGAAGTTCTTCTTTGATCAACGCAAAACAACGCCTTATATTTCTTCTTCGCCACCCATTACCAATACAAGGGCAGGGGTGAACATTAGAATTGCGCTATAAGGCTATGCTTTCTTAAAGGCCCACTTAAACATTATTTTCCAAGTTACTTTTTTACCATAGAGTAATATGCCCGTGCGATAAATACGACCACTTAACCAAGTGGTAAATATAAACCCACCCACAAGGCATAACATACTTAGGGCCAATTCCCAATAAGTGACCGCACTTGGAACGCCATAGGCAACACGTGCCATCATGACCATGGGAGAACTAAAGGGGATAATACTTGCCCAAAAAGCAATAGGTGTATTGGGGTTTTGGGTAACCATATTGGTAATGATATAAGAAAAAATAAGCGGCATGGTAATAGGGAACATTAAACTTTGTGCATCCTGAGGATCTTCGTTAACAGTACTGCCCACTGCTGCAAATAAAGCCGCATAAAACAAATAACCCCCTATAAAATAAAATATAAAACAAGCAATGATTAAAGGCCAATTAGCAGTAGAGATAGTATGTTGTAAACTATAAATTTTTTGTGCAGATTCACTGGCTTGCATCATTCCACCTGCCATTTGCCCATTATTTTGTTGTAAGGTGGTCACCTGATCTTGAATATCAGCAGGTAAAAAGCCCGAAGCAGCACTGGTTAGACTGATGATTAAAATAATCCATAATAAAAACTGAGTTAAGCCCACCGCACCAATACCAATAATTTTACCCATCATGAGTTCAAAAGGCTTCACACTACTAATAATAACTTCTGCAATACGGTTGGTTTTTTCTTCCATCACACCACGCATTACCATGGCGCCATAAATAAACATAGTCATGTAGATCAATAAACCACTTGCATAGCCAATACCCATGGCTAGTCCTGCATTGCTTTCTTTGCTAGAACTACCTTTGTCCTCATAGGCTTTTAATTCAGCTACTTGTGAGGCTTTGTGTATAGAATCCAATATATTTTGTTGAATACCGGCATCTTGTAACATTTGATCCTCAATGGCGCTATTAATTCTATTGCTAATACTTTCTTGTAACATTAAGCCCATCGATTTTTTAGATCTTAATACATAATCCGATTTTTTACCTTTCTCAAATTGAGGTAAAATTAAAATATCAGTATAGCCTTTTTCTACATAGTTGGTCGTATCTACTTTTTCAGGAAAACTAAAACTAATTTGATTGGTATTTTTCAAAGAAGTTTTAATAAACCCATTAGGATCTATCACCGCAATCTTTCTAAACTCCACCCCTGTAATAGAGAAGTAGGCGGAAGCGGCAATTAAGCCCACAATTAATAAGGGCGTTAAAAAAGTAAGGATTAAAAAACGTTTATTTTTTACCCTGCTGCTGTATTCTCTTTGTATGATTAACCAAGTCTTATTCATAATAATTTTTTTTAAATATTTTGAAAGGCACGCGCACCTGCATGCGTTCCTTCTACTAATTTGATAAATATTTCATTTAAAGAAGGAAGTACTTCATTAAAACCAATTAGTTCAATTTTTTGCTCAATAATATATTGAAGTACATTGTTTACAGAATGGCCTTCATTAATTTTAATTAAGTATTTAGAGCCAGTCTCGTTTATAATAGTGAAAATGCTATTGCTTGTTAAACTAGACCCTGCTTTAATTTCAATAGAGAAATTATTTTCTTTAAACTGTTGCTTAATACCCGCCACAGAGCCATCTAATATTTTCTTACCTAGGTTCACTAGTACAATATGGTCGCAAATTTCTTCCACTTGTTCCATACGGTGGGTACTAAATATAATGGTAGAGCCTTTTTTAGCAAGTGCATAAATTTCATCCTTAATTAAATTGGCATTTAAAGGGTCAAGGCCACTAAAAGGCTCGTCTAAAATAATTAATTTGGGTTCGTGCAAAACGGTAATGACAAATTGTAATTTCTGACTCATTCCCTTACTTAAATCTTCTACCTTTTTATTCCACCAACTTTCCATCTCAAATTTCTTAAACCAGTATTTTATTTTTTCAGTGGCTTCTGCCTTAGACATTCCTTTTAATTGTGCTAGGTACAATGCTTGTTCTCCAATTTTCATTTTCTTATACATGCCTCTTTCTTCTGGCATGTATCCAATTTTTTCAATATCCACCATGGGATTAAATAAAGCGCCATCTAATAATATATTACCACTGTCAGGATAAAATAT
>CAINEG010000119.1 GCA_903847655.1 uncultured Bacteroidota bacterium | reverse complement strand
GTTTGTGGTTGTGCAGCAGGCGCATGTAGACCAGGTGTTTTAATGGCTATTGCCAATTCACCCATCAAACCAGATTACATCACTACTAGTTTTGCAGGATTTGATATAGAAGCGATTAATAAGGTAAGAGAATTACAATTACCTTATCCTCCTTCTTCTCCAGCAATTTTATTATTTAAAGATGGTCAGTTAGTAAATATGGTGGAAAGACACCAAATTGAAGGTAGACCCGCTCAATTGATTGCACAGCACTTAATTACAGTTTTCCAAGAAAATTGTAATTAGTCAAAAATATAGATAAACAGTTTTTGTTTTTAGATGGGTTAGTAAACACGGCCGCACTTTCTAGTGTGGCCTTTTTTTTTCGTACATTGCATTACTTATTTACAGCAGATTATGTATCCTAACTTATATTATTTATTCGAAGATTTATTTGGCCTAAGATGGACAGCTTTAAAACTGGTCAATTCTTTTGGCTTTTTTGTAGCCATTGCTTTTATCGCATCTGGTTATGTATTGCACAGTGAAATTAAAAGAAAAGAAGCCTTGGGTGAATTTGGTGCGGTGGAAGAGAAAATAATAGTAGGTGCTCCTGCGACTATGGCTGAATTGGTCACCAATTTTATATTTGGCTTTTTGTTTGGTTTTAAGATAGTTGGCGCCTTTACCATCGAAAATGCTTTAAACAATACCCAGGCTTTTATATTGTCAACGAATGGCAATTTTGTGGCGGGCATCGTGGTGGGTATATTAGTATTATTCTTAAAGTGGAAAGAGAAAGACAAGACCAAATTGGCTAAGCCCGAAGCCAGGACTGTATTGGTGTGGACACATGAGCGTGTGGGAGATGTTGTTTTGCAAGCTGCTTTATGGGGATTTTTAGGGGCTAAAATTTTTCATAATTTAGAAAACTTTGATGAATTAATAAAAGATCCCATTGGTTCTCTTATTTCTTTTAGCGGTTTAACTTTTTATGGAGGATTAATTTTAGCCACCATTGGCGTTATTGTTTATATCAGAAAATATAAAATTAGGGTCATTCATTTTGCAGATGCCATGGCACCCACCATGATATTTGCTTATGCGGCTGGTAGAATAGGTTGTCATATGAGTGGAGATGGTGATTGGGGTACCCCTAATTTAAATCCTAAACCATTTAGCTGGATGCCTGATTGGATTTGGGCTTATACTTATCCGCACAATGTAGTCAATGAAGGCGTTCAAATACCAGGATGTGTAGGCAATTATTGCAATCAACTTCCAATGCCTGTGTATCCCACAACCTTATATGAGATCATCATCATGTTTATTTTATTTGGCATTATGTGGTCATTTAGAAAAAAAATTACCCAGCCAGGTATTTTAACTGGTATTTATTTTTTGTTTGCAGGTGGGGAGCGTTTCTTTATTGAAAAAATAAGGGTCAACAACAAAATTGCTTCTTTGCCTTTTCAACCTACGCAAGCAGAATTAATCTCTACCATCTTAATTGTTTTAGGTTTTGTTTTTTTATTCATGTCTAAAAAATGGTTTCCAAAAAATATTGTCAAATCTTAAATTTTTAAATTATGCCATCCTTTGATATCGCGAGCTCTGTAGACATTCAAACATTGGATAATGCAGTGAACATTGTAAAAAAAGAAATCACCAATCGATTTGATTTTAAAGGCAATCATGTAGTGATTGATTTAAATAAGAAGGATTATATGTTGAAATTAGAATCAGATTCTGAAATGAAAATTCAGCAAATTGTAGATGTATTAATAAGTCGTGCAATGAAGCAAGGCATTGAAGCATCCTCTTTCGATTTCTCTAAAGACGCCTTTCCAAGTGGCAAAATCTTCAAAAAGGATGTTTCTGTGAAAAATGGCCTAAAACAGGAAGATGC
>CAINEG010000118.1 GCA_903847655.1 uncultured Bacteroidota bacterium | reverse complement strand
CGCGCACACAAGACTTACTAGTTGTATTGATAGGTAGGCCCTGTTCTTGCATTTTAAAATTACCCTTGCCATCATTGAGGTAAAATTTATCCTGATAAGCAGCAGTATTGGCGGTGCTTTCATAACCACCACTGGCAATATAAATGTCTAAGTCTCCATCCCCATCCATGTCAAAAAGCACAATGCCTTCATCCTGCCAATTTTTATTGGCCCTAGTGGCGTCTTTGATTAAATCTTTCTGTGTAAACTTGCCATTTTTTTCCTGCATTAAAATACAAGCCGAGTTCGCTAAAGAACCTGCGGCGATCATGTCATCCAATCCATCCCCATTTAAATCACCCGCAGCTAAAGCTGGCCCATACTCAGTAAACTTATGGGGCAATAATTTTTGTACATTAAAATCAATATTGTCCCTTGCCTTGTTGACATAGTTGATGTTCAATTGCTTGGTGACTTCTGTAAATAAAGTACCAGTTGCTACTATTGGTTTAGTCCAATCATAGGTTTCATTGGCATGCTTAATGTCAACAGTAAGCATTTGATTCGCTGCCACATTTTTAATCACTTGCTTTTTATGGTTGGGCCAGATAACGACCAATGAATCGATGCGTGCAATACTATCTAGACCAAAGTTAGGACGAATGTCAATGGTAGATAAATAACCACGATAGGGCGTTTGCTCATACACTTGTTGCTTATTGCCATAATGCAATTCAATCCAGGCCCCTAGCCCATCTATATTTTGACTGTCTCCTTTTAATTTTAATTTTAAATAATGCTGCTTATTATCTTTTTGTTCCATTAATTTGTTCCTGTACAAAAAGGCAGAATCGTTGATATTGTTCACCACCAAATCCATATCTCCATCGTTGTCTAAATCTGCATACACTGCCCCATTGGAAAAGGATGGAATGGCCAAACCCCAATCAGAAGTGGCATTGGCAAATGTTACATTGCCATTGTTTTTAAAGGCGTAGTTATGAATTTTAACCTGTGGTATTTGAGATAATGTAAATTCTTTAGGGGCTATCAAACTGGCCTGCCTACGAAAAGTAATAAAGTCGTGGTCGGTAATGTCTTTAGGAAAACCATTGGTTACAAAAAAATCACGGTGGCCATCGTTATCAAAATCAGTAACCAAGGGACACCAACTCCAATCGGTTTCAGCTATGCCTGCAAAAAAACCTACATCACTAAAAATAGGATCACCAATGGAATCATTTTGTTTCATCCTTGTGCCCTGGTTCAACTGTATGCTGTTGCGTACATACTGGTATTGATAGCCATAATAATCACTGTTCTGGTAGTTTTGATAACTGATGGCATTCAGCATCATTTTTTTGCGGTAATTGTCCTCTGGATTCATGTCCAATTCTACTACATCCACCAATCCATCATTGTTGATGTCGATGATATCTTGCCCCATCCCATTGGCCGAAGTATGTTTAAAATAAGTAGCTGCTTTATCTGTAAAAGTTCCGTTGTGGTTGTTGATGTAGAGTAAGTCGTTGGAATTAAAATCGTTGGTGACAAAAATATCTTTCCATCCGTCTTTGTTCACATCGGCAATATTCACCCCATGACCATAACCTTCAATAGTCACGCCTGCTTGTTTAGTGACATCGGAAAAAACAGGATGATTCAATTTTGCATCAAAATCGTTCCTTAATAATTTGCCTGTAGATGGATAAGATCCATCCAAATTCTTTTTACGATAGATGGCAGGGTTGTCTCCTTTGATGATTTGATTCACGGTCAAATACACATCCAAATCGCCATCATTGTCGTAATCAAAAAATGCAGCCATGGTAGTATAGGTACTATCGTTTAAACCATATTCAGTAGCCATTTCCTTGAAATGAGGTGCACCTTCTTTGTCTGGTCCCTGATTGACGTACATTAAATTTTCTCTTATTCTAGGGTTGCTACTTACCGTACAACTCACATAAATATCTTCTAAGCCATCATTGTTAATGTCGATGATGCTCACCCCCCTGCTCCATTTACCTTCGCCAGTCACACCAGCTTTTTGAGTGATATTTTCAAATTTAAAGTTGCCCTTATTGATGTACAATTGATTGGCTACTTGATTACCCGTAAAATACAAATCCATTAAACCATCGTTATTGAAATCACCTACCCCAATACCACCTCCATTGTAGATATTGGTCATATCGATGGGATTGATGGAATCATTTTCGATGATACGATTGGCAAATTGTATTCCAGAAACACTGGGATCAATACTTTCAAATAAAACGGCTTTATTTTTACAAGCATTCATACAAAACAGAACAAAGGCCGCCGCCATTAAATAAGCAATACTAGCACGTATTTTCATCATAAATCTGGTTTTCAATTAGCTTAAATATACTAAAAAAAAAGAGATAAGGTTTCCCTTATCTCTTTCAAAATTAAATATTAATTTTTAATTATTAATACCCAGGATTTTGTTTTAATCTAACTTTTCCGCCTTGGTTCAAGTTGTCAATTTCATTTTGTGGAATTGGCATGTACTCGTGTTTACCGGCTTTGAAAATAGCACCTTTTTTCAAAGGTCTTAAAACTTCTCTAGCTATATAAGTATTGATAGTTGAAGCAGCAATACCATATCTAACTAGATCGAAGAAGCGATGTCCTTCCATAGCTAATTCTAATCTTCTTTCCATACGCACAGCTGCTACTGCAGTTGCTTTGTCGGCGAAGGTAGAATAAGTACCAATCTTGTATGAATCAGCATTTGTACCAGTTGCATAAGCAGCAATAGCAGCATTGTAATCAGCTCCTTTTTGAACCCAAGCTGAATTTTTAGCTCTTGTACGAATTTGATTTACATAAGTAGTGGCAGCAGCTAAGTCACCTGCATCAGCAGCACACTCAGCAGCCCATAAGATTATATCTGCAAAACGAATAATGTTTACGTTGTTCGCAACCAATTCGGTTGGTCCCCAATAAGCACTACCTACGTCTGTGAATGCACCTTTTTGAGAAGCCGCATAAACGTTTTTAAGTGGGCTAAATAAACCATCATTATCCGGATTTCTGATCCAATCAGCACCTGGATGTAATCCCCAATCTAAATAAGGGATACCTGGTCTACCCATTGTCCAGTCAATTCTAGGATCTAAGTTGCCAGTGTATTTAGTACCTTTTTGAGCACTAACATTGTCTCCTGTGAAATAAGAATTAAGTAATGGCAAACCATCAGCATCTGTTTTGAATGCATTGGCTAAGTCTTGAGAAGGATTGTAGAATCCGCAACAAGCACCTGGACCACCTGTATAAGGGAAGTTCAAGATATCACCATAGTTACCATTTGGATCTCCACCCCAATCTACTGAAGAACCGTCT
>CAINEG010000117.1 GCA_903847655.1 uncultured Bacteroidota bacterium | reverse complement strand
GGAAGAAATTCTTTCTGATACTTATGGTATTACTGTGTATCAAGAACAGGTCATGTTGCTCAGTCAAAAAATTGCAGGCTTTACCAAGGGCGATGCCGATGTACTTAGAAAGGCCATGGGTAAAAAGCAGAAATCGGTATTGGATAAAATGAAAGCGCAGTTTGTATCAGGCGCTGTAAAAAATGGACACCCCGAAAATGTGTTGGAAAAAGTGTGGACCGATTGGGAAGCCTTTGCTCAATATGCCTTTAATAAATCGCATTCCACTTGCTATGCCTACTTGGCTTATCAAACCGCTTATTTAAAAGCACATTATCCTGGGGAATACATGTCGGCGGTTTTAAATCATGCAGGTAGTATTGATAAGATTACTTTTTTCATGGAAGAGTGTAAAAGAATGGCCATTAAAGTATTGGGGCCTGATGTGAATGAATCTTTGAATGGATTTTCGGTAAATAAAAAAGGTGAAATCAGATTTGGCTTAGGCGGATTAAAAGGAGTAGGTGAAGCAGCCATTGATACCATTATTGCCGAAAGGAATAAAGCAGGACATTTTCCAGACATGGTCAATTTTATGAAAAGAGTGCTTTCAAGATCTGTCAATAAAAAATCTTTAGAAAGTTTGGCTTATTCCGGCTCCTTTGATTGTTTCCCCGAATACCATCGTGCACAATACTTTAATGTAGCTGATGGTGATAGAACCAATGGACTGGAAAAATTAATTAGCTATGCTCAGGCATTGCAAACCATCAATGTGGGCAGCACCAATACCCTATTTGGCGACCTTCCATCGGCCATGCATGTACCGGTGCCTAAAATGGCTCTTTGTGAAGAGTGGACTTTGACCGAGAAGCTAGACCATGAAAAAGACATCACTGGTATGTTTATGAGTGGTCATCCTTTGGATCATTTTGGCTTTGAAATGCGTCATTATCAATTTACCCCTATTAATTCTTTTAATGAAGTAAGGGATAGTTTAAGTATGTTTCCCAATCAATTAGGCCGCAACTTTAAATTGGCAGGTTTAATCACCGATGTGCAACATAGGGTCACAAAAACCGGTAAGAATTTTGGTTCCTTTGTCATTGAAGATTTTACTGGCAAAACCGATTTCTTACTATGGAGCGAGGATTATGTCAAGTTCCAGAACTATTTGGAAGTAGGGCAAAAAATATTCATTACCGGATCATTCAGAACTAGATACAACCAATCCAATCAATTTGAATTTAAGATTGTTCAAATGTCTTTACTCGAAACCGTGAAGCAAGTACAAACCAGGTCCATTGAAATTAGCTTACACCCTGCCAACCTAAACAATGAAATGATTCATTTTTTTGAAAAGAACTTAAAACAGAACCCGGGTAAATCTGCCTTTAAAATGACCTTCGTTGAACCCATCGAACAATTGGCCTTTAGCTTACTAACTTTTGAAAAGGGGTTTTTAATGAACGATGAATTGGTGCAGTTCCTCGACAGCAAGCCTGAATTGAATGTGCAAGTGAATCTGGTCACTTAGTCCGAATGCATGACATAGAATTTGTCCCCAATGGCGATTAAATAAAGTGGAAAAGTCAAATAGGCAGGTATCAGGGTTTGGAACTATTTTTGAACTAGTAAGCATAGAAACAACAAAACAAACAAACAAAATTAAAATAGATACTATGAGTTTAGAATTTACAGATGCCAATTTCCAAACCACGGTGATGGAAAGCGATAAATTGACGGTCATTGATTTTTGGGCAGAATGGTGTGGACCATGTCGTGCCATAGGACCAGTTATTGAAGAATTGGCAACACAGTACGAAGGCAAGGTAAACATTGGTAAAGTGAATGTGGATGTAAATCCTACTTTAAGTATGAACTTTGGTATCACTTCTATCCCAGCCATCTTATTTGTAAAAGGTGGTCAAGTAGTAGACAAACAAATTGGTGCCGTACCTAAAGCAGTATTGGACAAAAAGATTCAAGCGCATTTGTAGGTTCTTTCTACATCAGATGATATTTAAAAATAGGCCTAGTTTGCCTATTTTTTTTTATCTTCCTATTTCAAATCAACCCTATGGAAAGATTTCAAGGCCTTATTGGTATCGTCATTATTTTAATGATTGCCTTTTTGTTCTCCAATAACAAGAAGCATATTAATTACCGTTTGGTTGGAAGTGGTTTACTACTTCAATTGACCATTGGTTTTCTTATTTTGAAAATTCCAGTAGTGACTAGCTTTTTCCAATTATTAGGTAGAGGCATGGGAAAAATTGAACAATTTGCCCGTGCAGGTGCGGCCTTTGTCTATAGTGGCGTGGCGGCCACCACCCCATCTGGTGTGGCCGATTTTGCCAACGGCGGATTTGTATTTGCCTTTAACGTCACTGCAACCATTATATTAGTTTGTGTAATTGTGGCCTTATTTTACCATTTTGGTATTATGCAAAGAATTGTAGCCCTGGTGGCCAAGGCCATGAATTTCATCATGCGTGTGAGTGGTGCAGAAGCTTTAAGCAATGTGGCCAGTGCCTTTGTGGGTCAGGTAGAAGCACAAGTTATGATTCGCCCTTATTTAGCCACCATGACCAAAAGTGAAATATTAGCCAGTATGAGTGGAAGTTTGGCTTGTATTGCAGGCGGTATATTAATTGTGTATGCAAACATGGGCGCACAAGCAGGTATGGATTTAGCCCCTAAATTGATTACTGCTAGTTTAATGGCTGCCCCAGGTGCCTTAGTGATTGCCAAAATTATATTTCCTGAAACAGAAGTTTCTCAAACCATGGGCAAGGTGAAGCTTGAAGTAAAAAGCCAATACAGTAATACCATTGATGCCATTACCCATGGTGCTGGGGATGGTTTTAAAATTGCAATGAATGTAATTGCTATGTTAATTGGTTTTATTGCATTGATCGCCATGATCGATTGGATCATGTTGACTGTTGGGCATCTGTTTAACCCTAATTTGAATTTGAGTTTAAATTTCTTGTTTGGAAAATTATTTTATCCAATGGCTTGGGCCATGGGTATTCCAACTGCAG
>CAINEG010000116.1 GCA_903847655.1 uncultured Bacteroidota bacterium | reverse complement strand
TAATAGGGACAAAGCAATTATTAATATAATTAGACCAATTCTATTCATGACTTAATGAATCGGCCAAAGGTTTGTTCAATGGAATAGATTTGTCTTTCTTGCCAAAAACAGAAACATTGATGTATCGTTTTGGATGTACTTTAACATCATCTACTAATGTATTGATGCTTTTTAATGTACCTTGTAATTCATTGTAGAAGCTACTGTCATTCATTAATTTGGCTGCAGTTCCATTTCCTGAATTCAATTTTTGCAAACTTATATTCAAACTGGTCACGGCAACTTGAATGGTTTTAATGGTTTTATTTAAATCAGCATCTTTTACCGATTTAGAAACGCTGTCTAAGTTGGTAATAATATTATTTAGCTTCTCATTGTTATTATTCAAGTTCTTTGTAAAAGCATTAAGGTTATCAAATGATTGACTTACCGATCCGTTTTGTTTTTGCAACATAGTTTCAATATTAGCCATTGAGCTATTTAAACTTTTTGTAGTGGTGGCTAAATTTTCTAATACCTGTGCTAAGTTTTGTCTGTTTTTGTCATCTAATACATGATTGATATTGTTCAATACTTTATCTAAGGAAGTGATGGCATTTTGCGTTTTTTCTCCAAGAGGGGACAAAGTATTCACGAAGTCGCCCAATAAGCTATTAGCAGGAGCCGTTTGAATGGTATCACCCGATTTAATATATGTATTCGCATTTCCAAGTACAATACTTATACTACTAATGCCTAATGGATTATCCTGAATAGTGGCCACTGAATTATTTGGAATTTTATAAGGTTCATTCAATTTTACAGAAACAATAATAGAAGCTAGATTGTCTTTTTGGTTTTCAATTTCAAAAACCGTCCCAACTTGGTAACCATTTACGAATACAGGGTTGGATACAATTAATCCTTTAGTATCTGTGTATTTGGCATGAATAATATTTCCAGATTTGAATATAGTCTTACCTTTTAGGAAATTAAATCCTAGTACAATCAAAGTGATTGCGATGACTGTTAAAGCCCCAACTTTTGTTTCATTTGATACACGCATCTTTATAATCTACTTTACTGCAAAATTAGCTAAAAAAGGGGAGCTAATTGGCATTTGTCTTTTTCTGGTTTTCTAGGGAGTTTTTGTAACGTATGACCGATTTGGTGATGACTTCACATATCTGCTCCTGTCCCTCTTCGCTATTTAAATAATCCTCATCCTCTGGATTAGATATAAAGCCAGTTTCCACTAGTACGGCGGGCATTTGCACCGCTGCTAGAACCCAAATACCTTTTTGTCTTTGTTTGGCTTCTCTGCTTAATCTACCAGCTGCTTTAAATTCTTCTTCAATGGTTAGGGCCAAGCTTGCAGCTCTTTGAAAATATTGTTGGGTCAACAAACTAATCATCATAGAACGGGTAGGGTCTGCCGCGTCAATGTCTTTAATTTCTTTTAAAGAAACGGAGTCTAATTTTTCCACTACATCATCCACGGCTTCATTGGCCATGTCCTTTTTTTGATCAGACTTACCTACATTGTAAATAAAAGTTTCTGTACCCCTTGCTGTATTGGGTGTGTAGGTGGTTTTATACAATGGCACTCTTCTTGTGACCTTTCTTTTAACGCCTTTTTTCTTTACTGTATAGGTTTTATTAGTATAGCCAATGATTTCTCTATCTCTGCTTGGATTGGCTGAATTGGTATGAATACATATAAACAAATCGCCTTTGGCAGCATTGGCAATATTAGCCTTTTCCACCACCGAATTGAATATATCGGTGGTTCTGGTTAAAACCACTTCAACATCTGGTATTGCATCGTGTAAGTATTCTTGTAACTTTAAGGAGATGGCTAAAGAAACAGCTGCTTCAGTAGAATACTTTCCATTGGACCCCGGGTCAGTACCACCATGACCTGGGTCAATAATGATACGTTTTAAGGTTTTTGTTGAATTTTGAGCTTCTGTTGGGAAGCTAAGAAGGGTAAAAAGGGCAATTGTACTATAAGTAAATGCTAAAATCAGTCTATTTTGCTTCATAATCAGTGCCTTAATGCCGTTTTAGTTTATTTTTGTTGCCGTGATAGTAACAGGATACAAAAATAACGTAAAAAATAGGCCTTCTATTGTAAATATTGGCATTTTACTAATATTAACAATAGTTTTTATGGCGGCGAAACCTGCAAAAGCGCAGGTAAAATCAGTTGACGTTGTCAAAGACCTAAAATCCGATACTTCTATCAAAAAATCGGACACCCTGCTCAACAAATCAAAAAGGATCTCAAAAGACAGTATTGACACCCCAGTTAATTATACGGCTGCAGATTCTGGGGTGATGATCATGTCCACCAAAGAATTCTTCTTATATGGGAAAGCAAAAACTGTATACAAAACTTCTGAACTAGAAGCAGCGACCATTGTTTATGACCAACAAAGTCAAAACATTAAAGCCTATGGTGCTAAAGATACCCTGGGCACACCTCAAAGCAATCCAAAATTTCAAGAAAGTGGAATGGTTTCTACCAATGATTCTATTTATTTTAATATGAAATCGGGTAAAGGTTTGACCAAGAATACCAATTTTCAACAAGGCGAAATTTATGTGAATGCCAATACCATGAAAAAAGTGAACAAGGACGAAGCATTTGCTTGGAAAGCGAGGTTTACCACTTGTAATTTAGATGACCCACACTTTGCTTTCAGAACCAATAAGTTAAAAATAATCAATGATAAAATTGGTGTATCCGGCCCAGCTTTTCCAGAATTCGAAGGGGTTCCTTTTCCAATAGGCATACCCTTTGGTATTTTCCCATTAACTAAAGGCAGACATTCTGGTTTAATGGCCCCCGCTTTTACCACTAGTGAAGATTTTGGATTGGGTTTTGAAGGACTTGGCTATTATAAAGTATTAAGTGAAAATTTTGATGCTACCGTTCGTAGTAATATTTATTCCTATGGTGGATGGAGTGCAAATTTAAATAGCAAATATATTTTAAGGTATAAATATATTGGCAATTTTAATTTAAGTATGCAGAGTACTAAATTATTAAATAGAAATACCAGTGTGCTAACAGAGTATACAGGCAGTAAAACCTTCATGATCAATTGGTCGCATTCTATGGATTCAAGGGCCTTGCCTGGTACTAATTTTACTGCTAATGTGAATTTTGGAAGTACCAAATACAATAAATCCTTGTTGAATAATCCTTATCAAAATTACCAGAACCAAATCAGTTCATCCATCAGTTACAATAAAATATGGGACAACAAATACAATTTATCAGTCAACTTAAACCACAATCAAAACAACAATTTAGGATTGGTGAATATGAGTTTACCTAATATCAATTTTAATGCACTCACTATCTATCCTTTTCAAAAGAAAGAGCAGGTAGGCGCAGGAAAATGGTATGAAAAATTAGGTATTGGCTACAATGGCTCCTTTCAAAATCAATTATCGTTTTACGATACCGCTTTCAGCATGACTAGATTATTGGATACCATGCAATGGGGTGCTACGCATAGTATTCCCATTAGTTTGTCCTTACCTTCTTTGGGCCCTGTCACCATTAGTCCAAGCATTGGTTTTCAGGAAAAATGGTTTGGTGCTGAAAATACAAAAACATGGAATAGTAAATTAAATAAAGTAGATACTACAATTAGTAGAGGCTTTTACAGGGCGCCACAAATTGGATTTGGCATTGGTGCTTCTACAAGAATTTTCGGTACTTATAAATTCAAAGACGATTATGTAAAAGCCATTAGACATGAAATTAGACCAACCCTCTCTTTAAATTATACCCCAGATTTTGCTGCTGATTATCATTACACCGCACAGATAGATTCTACTGGAAGAAAATACCGTTTTTCTAAATTTGATGGGGGTGCATTAGGGGGCGCTTATTCTGAAGGAACTTTTGGAGGCTTAAGTTTTGGGGTGGACAATTTACTAGAAATGAAAGTTAAAGATAAAGCAGACAGTACCAGTGAAGAAGAAAAGTTTAAGAAAGTTAAATTGATCGAAGGGTTTGGATTTAATTCAAATTATAATTTTTTAGCAGACAGTTTTGCCTTAGGTACATTTAATTTTTATGCTAGAACAGTTTTGTTCAATAATTTAAATATTACCTCTTCTTTTACCATTGATCCCTATGCCAATGACAAGCAAGGATTTAGAGTCAATAAATTAGACATTGATCCTTCCAAATTTAAATTTGGTAACATTACAAGTGGAGGTATTGCCATCTCCACATCCTTTAAAAGCAAGTCAAAAGATGAAAAAGCTTCTAAAGGAAAAGAAATTCCTATTGATCCTTTCATGACTCCAGATGAACAACAAAGACAATTGCAATATGTGAAAGCCAATCCATCAGAGTATACCGATTTCAATATACCTTGGTCTTTATCTTTTTCTTATTCTTTTCAATTTACTAGAGTGTTAAAGTCTGATTATTCTGGCTATAGACTTCAATCTTTTTCAAGTTTAAATTTTAATGGTGACTTTAGTTTAACCCCTAAATGGAAAATAGGAGGTACTGGTTATGTAGATGTGGCCAAAGCCAATATCCAACAATTAAGTTTATTTATATCAAGAGAAATGCATTGTTGGCAAATGGCCATCAATGTAACACCAATTGGATTGTACAGATCGTTTAATATCACTATTAATCCTAAATCTGGGATCTTGAGAGATTTAAAAATCAACAGAAGTAGAACCTTCTCCTCTGCTACTTATTAAGGGTTATTGGCTAAATAATAGTTGCCCATGGTTTCAAAAACAAGTGTTTTTAAACTATCCTTGCTATGACCAGCAGGAAAAATGGCGGGTAAAATATGCATTTCAATTTTTCCAGGAGTAAAATACATACTTGGTTGAGCCGGCAATATTTTTTTGGTGTTCAATAAGACAACGGGTACAATTGGTTTCTGTGTATCTATCGCCAATTTAAATGCACCATCGTAAAAGGATTTCAAGGGGGCATTGGTTTTATTTCTTGTGCCTTCAGGATAAATCAACATATCTAATCCATTGTTCAATACTTCTTTCATTTTTTCATAGCTAGCTCTTCTGCTTTGATCATTTTTTCTATCAACCACTACGGTTGCAAATTGGTAGACCCACCCAAATAAGGGGACATACACAAAACTTTTTTTTGCAATGGTTTTATTAGCTCTTGGTAAAAAAGGGGTACTTACAGGTATATCAATAAGACTATTGTGATTACAAACAACAATGGCATTTTCTAAGCCATCAAATACCTCTTTTCCAGTAACCTTGAAACTACAACCTGATAAAAATAAAAACAAACCCATCCAAATTTGAGAAATGCGTCTGTGGTATCTAGTTTTTAAAGGGTCGTTCATAAAAAAGCAAAACAAATAAAACCATATGAAGATCATCATGGTCGAAGCAAATACCAATAGGGCCCAATAAGCCAACAGCCTTGCAATAATAAATTTAATCATTTTCATAAATGCTATTTTATAAAGCCCAATTGATGGGGTTAGAATTTTTTTGTACCAAATATTCATTAGTGGCACTAAAATGTTTGCACCCAAAAAAACCATTGTAAGCACTAAATGGAGATGGATGTGCTGCTTTTAAAATTTTATGTTTTAAAGGATTGATTAATTTAAGCTTTTGTTGTGCGAAATTACCCCATAAAATAAATACCAACCCATTTTTTTCTTCAGAAAGTAAATGGATAATATCGTCTGTGAAATCCATCCAACCAATTTTGGCATGACTGGCTGGCTCATTGGCCCTTACTGTTAAGGCGGCATTCAATAAGAGCACTCCCTGTTTGGCCCAGGGAATTAAATTGCCAGTAGTAGGAATGGCCATCCCAATATCCTTGTTTAATTCTTTAAAAATATTCATCAAAGATGGAGGAGGCTTGACTCCGTCAGGTACTGAAAAACTAAGCCCCATGGCCTGGTGGGCATTGTGGTAAGGGTCTTGTCCTAAAATGATTACTTTAACTTGATCGTAGGGTGTTTGTTCAAAAGCATTAAATATTTCTGACCCTTTTGGATATATGGTTTTATGTAATGCTTTTTCTGCTTTTATATGTTCAGCTATTTGATTAAAGTAGGGCTTTTTAAAAAGATCCTTTAAGGCTAGCTTCCATGAAATTTCTATCTCTACCTCCATTATTTACAAATTCAATAGGGGATAAAGATAATTCTAGTTGAACAAAAAGCCTAGTTTCCTTTTTAGATACATTTTTAGTAACTTTCTGTATTATTGACTTGTATATGAGACGATCTATAAATATTCTATCCATTTACCTATTTTGCCTAATGGGTAGTTCTTTAATGACCAGCCCTATTTTTGGTCAAGACCAAATTCATTTGTCTACAGACAATCAATGGATTGAGTCATTTGAGCTAAACCATCAAGTTTACAATTTACCTACTAAAGTGCCAATTGTAAATTACCAAACCAATTCGAGGGGAAATATTCAACATAAAGTTGGGAGCGTATCCAAACAAAAGGATGCTTGGGTGATTAAAGTTTTAGTAAGCAATACTGGTTCTGACACTGGCATTATAAAAAATTTCCTTCCATTTGAAATTAATCCTCATCAAGTTTACCTCACTGGGAAAGGAGATCATCGATTGTCTAGAACTCATTTATTTTTACCTGGAAAAAACCCGATCAATGTAATCGTACCAGACAATGCTTGGGAAATGGGCTACAATACCATGGAGCTCCAGCCTAATTTATCAGTCTATGGATTTAGCAGAAGGTCAGATGAAAGCATTTTGAAAGGAAAGGTAAAAAGATTTGAGACCATCTTGTATCCAGGGGGTAGTATCAGCTACACCATTTACATTGAACCTTTTAAAGGTATTTGGCAAAATGGAATTTTACAGGTATTTCAAAAAAGAAAATTATATGAGGTTGAAAACTTCAATGATAGTTTGTACCATAGAAAAGATTTGCAATGGGTAAGACATACCTATTTGATGCATTTGATGATGGCTTGGGATAAATACTTATTTGATCGACCCAATAATATCTATACCATCAATAATTTTATAAGTAGGGGAAATCAATTGTACGGGGGGGATGATATTATTGGCATTTGGCCCACCTGGCCCACCTTGGGTTTGGATCAACGCAATCAATTTGATTTGTACAAAGATTTACCTGGTGGTTTTAATGCCATTCAAAAAATCAGTGATGATTTGGCCAAGCAAAATAAACATCTTTATGTGGCCTACAATCCATGGGACATAGATACTAGAGCACAGAATCATTATGATGGTTTGTCATGGTTAATTAATAATACGCATGCAGATGGGGTAGTGTTAGATACCCAAGGAAGTTCAAGCGATTCTTTACAACAAGCTGCCGATTCGGTTCGCAAAGGAGTGATTATGTACAGTGAAGGAATGGCTGTAGCTAAAGACATGCAAGGAATAATCTCTGGCAGGGTACACAATGCATTGTATTATCCACCTATGCTGAATTTGAACAAATTCATTCAACCTGGTTTTACGATTTATAGAGTAGCAGAACTATTCAAAGAACCCATCAATAGAGAATTTGCCACCAGTTTTTTTAATGGCTATGGTACGGAGATGAATATTATGGTACCTGGACAACCTGCTTGGACTGAAAAACAATATGCTTTTTTAGGAAAAACAACGAAGCTATTACGATTACTTTCTGATAATTTTAATGCTTCTAATGTTCTACCATTAATTCCTACGATGGTGGATAGTATTTGGGTAAACAAATGGGCGACCAATCAAAAAACAGTCTACACTATTTATTCTATTATTCCACAGGGCTTTAAAAATGAATTATTTGAAGTAATTCCTAAATACAATTGGCATTTTGTAGATCTCTACCATCATCAATTATTAAAACCCAATTACAAAAACGGAAAGTATTATATCGAGGCAGAGACCGAAGCCTTTCATCAAAAATACCTAGGCACCAATAATGAAGGTGCTGTAGATTGTATTGTGCATCTACCTAGATTAATAGAGGCAACCATTGCCAACAATTATTTAAACTTAGCGCAATTAAAAAACAACTATTCCAATACTAAAAATATAAGTATTGAAATTTGGAAATCCGAAACTGGTTGGCAGCAACCAGATTTGGATTTACCTTTTAACAATCAGTCCATCTCTATTCAAAAAGCTTTTGATCGATTTGAAGGAAAACTAATCATACAAGTAATACAAAAAGATAGCCTTGGATTTAAAACCTTATTGGATGAAACAGTGGCCTATCTTCCTATAAGTGAAGCAAGACCGATGGATCCAACAAAGAGGGCAAAAGATTTTGCTGCTGGTACTAGTATTTCAAATAGTAGTAGCACTCTTGGCATGACCATAATTCCTGCTGGAAAATTTATATTCAAACAAACACATGGAGATGATTTCATTCCTTATCCAGCAAATCTAGACAGTAGTGAAATAAATATGCCTACTTATTGGATGGATAAATTTCCAGTGACCAATTATCAATTTTATGAGTTTATTCAAGATAGTAAATATCAACCCACTGATACAGTTAATTATTTGAAACACTGGAAAAATGGGAAACCAATTGCAGGGGATGAAAAAAAGCCAGTGATTTATGTCAGCTATGAAGATGCCCTTGCTTATGCCCATTGGTACCATAAATCTATTCCCACCGAAATTGAATGGCAATACGCAGCCCAAACTAGTAACTTAAATGAATGGCCATGGGAACAAAAGATTCCGGTAACCAGATCCTTTGAAGAAGTAACCAATACCTTGCGTGTGATTAAAATCAATGGTATTGACAGCAATTTTTGTAATTTAGGCAATGGTATTTTGGATACAGTAGGAACTTATAGTAAAGGGGTGAATCCTAATGGTCTCTATGATTTAGTGGGTTCGGTTTGGCAACTCACTAGCTCGGAATATGCTTCAGGTAGTTACGCCTATCAACTATTGAAGGGGGGAAGTTATTTTAAACCGGCAGGTAGTTGGTGGTATGTGCAAGGCGGCCCCAGGGAATTAACTTATGCGCAATATTTGTTAAAAGTTAGCCAAGGCTTTGAAAGAAATGGAACTGTTGGGTTTAGATGTATCTATAAAAATAATTCAAGTAATTAAATTCAAAGGAAATGAAAAATTCAAACTTATTTCAAATGCAATCCAATAAAAATAGGATAACCAATAAAATAATAGCATTTATGACTATTTTTTTGGTATTATTTCTATTATTAAATCCTACTAGCCAAGCCCAAAACAATTCGGTTAAAATAGAACCCATCAATTTTTCTAATGTGAATGTCACAGATGATTTTTGGAAACCCAAAATGGATTTAGTAGCTACCAAAACTTTAGCTGCCTGTATTTATCAAACTGAAGAAAAAACGCCAAGAATTAGAAATTTTGAAAAAGTAACCAGAAAAAAAGGTGAAAAGCATGAGGGTGTATTTTATGATGACTCTGATGTGTTTAAAGCATTGGAAGCGATGGCTTATGCCATTAAAACAAGTCATGATAAAAATTTAGAAGCCAAGGCCGATGAGTGGATTGATAAAATTGCGGCGGCGCAATTGGAGGATGGTTATTTAAATACTTTTTATACTTTAACTGGCTTAGATAAAAGATGGTCAGATATGAGTATGCACGAGGATTACAATGCAGGCCATATGATTGAAGCAGCCGTTGCTTATTATGATGCTACTGGTAAAAGAAAATTTTTAGACGTGGTCATTAAATGGGCCAATTATTTTGATTCCTTATTTGGGCCAGGCAAGCGTGATTGGGTCACAGGACATCAGGAATTAGAATTGGCCTTGGTCAAATTGTACCGTGTGACCAATGATAAAAAATATTTAAACTTAGCAGATTGGTTATTGTCTGAAAGAGGAAAAAAACTAGCCAAGGGTTATACTTGGACAGAATGGAAGGACACGGCCTATGCACAAGATGCAGTGCCTGTCAAAGAACAAAAAGAAATTACCGGTCATGCAGTAAGAGCTATGTATTTGTATACTGGGGCGGCAGATGTAGCAGCACATACAGGAGATCAGGATTATATCACTGCCATGCGAAGGGTATGGGAAGATGTAGTTTTTAGAAATATGTACATCACCGGTGGTATTGGTTCTGCTGGAAGCAATGAAGGATTTACCAATGATTATGATTTACCCAACGAACAAGCCTATTGTGAAACCTGCGCTTCGGTAGGGATGGTATTTTGGAACCAAAGAATGAATAGTTTAACAGGAAATGCGGAATACATTGATGTACTAGAAAAAAGTTTGTACAATGGAGCATTGGATGGATTGTCCTTAACTGGAGATCGGTTTTTTTATGGTAATCCTTTGGCCTCATCTGGCAAGAATGCAAGAAGAGAATGGTTTGGAACTGCTTGTTGCCCCGCTAATATTGCTAGATTGATTGCCTCCTTGGGTAATTATATTTATGGTTATTCCAATGGTAAAATTTTTGTGAATCTATTTGTGGGCAGTAATACCAATTTTAAACTACCTAACGGAGATATGCAATTTACGATGGCCACCAATTATCCATGGGCTGGGTCAATGAAATGCACTTTGAATATGAAAAAGAAGCAATCGGTGCCTATTGCATTTAGATTGCCTGGTTGGGCCAATGGAATTCCGGCCCCTGGTCAACTATATTTTTATGACAATAACACAAAAGACGAAAAACCCATTGTACTTGTCAATGGGAAAGAAGTGAATTATCAAATTGAAAATAGCTATGTATTGGTGCAACAAGAATGGAAAAATAATGATGTCATTGAATATAGATTGCCCATGGAAGTTAAAAAAATAATGGCTAGAGAGGAATTGCTTCAGGACAATGGGCGAATTGCTTTGCAAAGAGGGCCAATAGTGTATTGTGTAGAAGCAGCAGACAACAATGGCAAGGCTTGGAACTTAATTGCACCTAATAAAAGTGTATTTACTACTGAAGCATTTTCGGTGATAGATGAAAAAGTGATCAGTTTAGTAGCCAATTTACCTGTGGTGCAATTGGGTGCAGATGGATTATCAGCGCAAACAATAGTGCAAAAAATTAGAGCCATCCCTTATTATACTTGGTGCAATAGAGGAAGTAATTCAATGCAAGTTTGGTTGCCTACCAGTTTTAAGAATGAAAAAATAAATTATTAATGTTTATTTTTCTTTGCTAAAGTAATGGGCTCAAAAGGCCCAAATTGATGTTGAGCAGTAGTAAAAGAATCTGCATAGGGGCCAAAAGGATAGTCCACAGGCTTGGTGGCTAGCACAGGCCAATCTTTGGATTTATCTTTACTTGGTCTTGGTTGTGCATTGATATAGGCTGCGACATCCCAGGCTTCTTGATTGCTTAAAGTAGGAGTATGGTAATTAATTCCATTGGGCATATTGTTTTTGATAAAGCCCGCCAATTTTGACAATTGAAATATTCCAGCAGCATCATTGTAACTATGCTTGCCCCAAAGTGGTGGATATAAATACATTTTACCAGTGGTATCCATCACACCTGCTCCATTGGCCCCATGGCATTTTTGACAATTTTGTAGATACACAATTTTACCTTGGGTAGGATTGGCTGCCTCTTTTAAGTAGGGTAATATTTCTATACCCGATCCTTTTACTTTTTTACCTTTAGCTACATCATTACCTAACCATTGGATGTAGGCATAAATGGCCTTCATTTCTTTTGAATTAGTATCTAATGCCTTGCCATTTAAACTACGTTCCATACAATCATTCACTCTTTTATAAATAGTTTCTATGCTGCCCGATCTTTCTCTGAATTTAGGATAAGTAGCAAAAACGGAGCCGTAATTTAAACCCCAAGGTTTGGTGCCGGCTTCTAAATGACAATTTTGACAATTCATTCCATTCGTAGAATGTTGAACCGTCCCTTTTGGCCCTAAATACAAAGCAGTATGTGCGATCAATTCATAGCCATATTGTATCAATGCTCCATTTTTATGGGTGGCTAGGGGAATTTGATAATGAGAAGGGCCTACCCATGCACTTGAATCCAATAGATTGGATTTATTGAGCATTTCGTTTGAAAAATCCGTTTTATTAACAAATAGGGTTTGATACAAGTTAAAAATAAGAAGTAAAATTAAAATTGAAATGAGCGCTTTTTTAAACATGCAATTGAATTATAAAAAAGAACGCAAAATTAATTAACTCCGGCTTTTAAATAAGACCAACCTAATTCTTGTTTGAGGATGACTTCTGCCACTCCAGATGGAACAGGGATGGCTTCAATGATCAAATCGGTTTTTAAGATATGATGCTTACGCATTGAATTTTCACAGGCCATAAAATTCACCCCCGACTTTGTAAGTTCTGTAATTTCTTTGGCCATCGGAGTTTTAGCTGCAACCAATAAGTCTAAGGCCATACCATGCACCACTACTTCAACGGTTAAATGTTCAGGCCAAACCTTTTGTAAGTTTTTAATATTGCCCATGGTCGCAGCCCAAGCGATGGTATCTCCGGTATTTAATTGTATGATAATTTTATGTTCTTTAGAGTTAATTGTGTTTTGTGCAGATAAAGAGTTGGTGATTAAAAACGCCAACACCAGTAAAATTGTAGCTTTCATATTTTTCATATAGTTATTGCTCTTAATTTAAGGTAAAGTAGCCACTTGTTGATTGTAATAATTTAAAAAGTCAATAAAATCTTTTTCGTTCTTTAACTTTGATTTTTTCTTGCTGTAATCTTCAATAATGGCTTTATTAGGCAATAGGGCATAAAGCTCCGCTTGGTCTAATTTTCTTAATTTCTCCACACTGGTGGGGGTGTATTTTAAAAAATAGTAAGTGTTTTCAGAAAATGTATTCACTTTAAGGGTAGCAAATAAGGAATCTTTCTGAATTATCTTATTGGTGTTTTGTTTTAATAGTTGCACTTTGCCTTCGTTCAAGACTTGCACAAATTGATGCGCCCTTAAAATGCTTTTAGAATCGGTGAATCCTTTTTCTAAAACAATTTCTTTAGAACCATCTGCACTATCATAAAGCAAGATTACTTTTTTGATGATTTCTTTATTGGCCACCAATTCAGTTTCTTTTTCATCTAAAAAATGAATTTGATCTGAATAGCTATTGTATTTCACTTTTATAGTAGCAATAGGGTGTAAGCCAAGGTCATAAATAGTGGCTTTACGCCAGTCTCCAAAAACAAAGGGTGTACCTGAAATATCTGCATACCTCATCCCCTTGACCATGCCATCCACGGTATATGCCCCAAAAGGATCAATATTGTAGGTTAAATTGGCAGTTTTTAAGCTGGACATTTCTGGTCCTGCAGCTGACCCAGAACCTGCATTTTGACTATTTGCAGCTGTAAATTTCAAAAGCAGTAATGTTAGAATGAGGATATTTTTCATGTTCAATGATTATATCCTTAAATATAATCAATATTATCAACGAATTATATTTTGTGGGATCAATAAAAATATATTAATAAATTTAATAATAAATCCTAAATTTGTAAAAAATATAAATAATG
>CAINEG010000115.1 GCA_903847655.1 uncultured Bacteroidota bacterium | reverse complement strand
TCATGTATGCCTTCACCAAATCCTGCTCTGGTTTCTTTTTCATTTAAGGCTACGATATCTTTTACGTTCATAGTATTTAGTTTTCTTTAATTAGTTGTATAGAATTCGGTGGGTTGAATTAATTTTCAAAGGTGGAATAAAAATACGGTGTCTTCGCTTCAAACTCGGCGCTACAAGTATCTACCATTTTGTAAACCCTTGTAATACCCCAAGCCTTTCTTTTTTCATAGACCGCATCGTCATTGGTATTGCCTGTTAGTAGTTTAGAAATTTGCATATCACTAAAGCCATGTTGCTTGGCTTCTTTCATTAATTCTATGGTAATAGTTTCAAGAGAATGCTTCATTAATTCTTTTTCAACATTGCAGATAATTCTTATTTGGTATAAAAACCAGTTGTCAATGCCTGTGGCAGCTGCAATAGAGCGCACCGTGGACCCTTGCATTAATGCATCTTTAATTCTAAATATGCGATCCCATTTTGGAACTTTTATATATTCCATCAACTCTTCATTCTTCATTAAGCTCTTTCCATAATAGCCTAAGCCAATGGCTTCATTTTCTAAACTTTGACAAGCTTTTTGAATGGCTTCTGTAAAACTTCTTCCAATGGCCATTACTTCACCTACACTTTTCATTTGTAATCCTAAAGTATCATTGGCACCTTTGAACTTATCGAAATTCCATCTCGGCATTTTTACAATTACGTAATCTAATGCGGGTTCAAAGTAGGCTGAAGTAGTTTGTGTGATTTGATTTTTTAATTCATCTAATCTATAACCAATCGCCAACTTAGCTGCAATTTTTGCAATAGGATAACCAGTGGCTTTAGAAGCTAGTGCAGAAGAGCGTGATACCCTTGGATTAATTTCCACTGCAATTAATTCTTCAGTTACTGGGTTTTGTGCAAACTGCACATTACATCCTCCTGCAAAATTTCCTAAACTACGCATCATTAACATGGCTTTGTTACGCATGTCTTGAAAAGAGGTATCGCTCAAAGTCATGGCAGGCGCTACGGTGATAGAATCTCCTGTATGCACACCCATGGGGTCCAAATTCTCCACTGTACATATAATTACTACATTATCGGCTTGGTCTCTTAATAATTCTAATTCATATTCTTTCCAACCTAAAACTGCTTTCTCTACCAATACCTCGTGAATAGGAGAGGCCTTCAAACCTTTCTCTAATGCCGCATCTAATTCAGAAGCGTCATGCACAAATCCTCCACCGGTTCCACCTAAAGTAAATGAAGGACGAATTACTAATGGAAAACCGATTACTTGTGCAAATTCTTTTCCTTCTAAAAAACTATTGGCAACTCTACTAGGCGCAACGGCTACGCCGATTTTTACCATCAATTGTCTGAACTGTTCTCTATCTTCTGCTAAATCAATGGCTGCTACATCCACGCCAATCATTCTACAATTGTATTGTTTCCATAAACCAATTTCATCGGCTTCTTTACACAAGTTCAAGGCTGTTTGTCCGCCCATCGTAGGAAGCACGGCATCAATTTGATTCTCTTGTAAAATTTGTTCAATGCTTTCGATCGTCAATGGCAATAAATAAACTTTATCGGCCATCATAGGATCGGTCATGATCGTTGCCGGATTACTATTAATAAGAATAACCTTAATGCCTTCCTCTCTTAAAGAACGTGCTGCTTGTGAACCAGAATAGTCAAATTCGCAAGCTTGTCCAATAATAATGGGTCCAGAACCTACAATTAATACGGATTTAATGGATGTGTCTCTAGGCATGGCTACAAAAATATAAATTGCGCAAATCTACTAAAAATGGCGCGCATTTTATCGCTTTTAAAGCCTAAACCTTTTTCTCCCTTTTAAATGCTATCTTCACCTCAATTCAAGCATTATGGCAGTTATCAAAGAAGGGGCTAAGGCTCCAGCGTTTAAAGGGGTGGATCAACACGGAAAAACAGTGGCTTTGGCCGATTTTAAGGGTCAAAAAGTGGTTTTATACTTTTACCCAAAGGACGATACACCGGGTTGTACGGCTCAGGCCTGTAACTTAAGGGACAATTATAAGAAATTGATGAAGAAAGGTTTACAAGTATTAGGGGTAAGTGTGGATTCGGTAGCTTCTCATGTTAAGTTCATAGAAAAATTCGAATTGCCTTTTTCTTTAATTGCGGACGAAGACAAAAAAATTGTAGATAAATATAATTTATGGGGCCAAAAGAAATTTATGGGCCGCACTTATATGGGAACAACCCGTACAACGTTTTTAATAGATGAGGCCGGTATTGTTAAACACATTATTGAAAAGCCTGACACCAAAGATCACACCAAAGAAATTTTGGAAATTAGTGGTTGGTAGATTTCATTTTATTTTTTAGAAAATAGTAAAACCCTCTTCGAAAGAAGGGGGTTTTTTCGTTGCATATTTATATAGATATTAATCTGTAAATATGTCTATATAATTGACAATCAAAGTTTCCTAATCGTTGACATC
>CAINEG010000114.1 GCA_903847655.1 uncultured Bacteroidota bacterium | reverse complement strand
GGCTTGGCGAGTAAAATTATTTTTAGTTTTAACACCAAAGATTATAAATTGCCGAATGGTATTACTTTAGAGTTTGGAGATGAAGACCCTGCAAGTAAACAAAAAATGCTAAAAAACAAAAAAGGAACCATTGAAATAACTTATAATAAGTATACCATTAACAAGGGCATACCCAATAATATATTTTAAAAATGCGCCAATATTTTTTAGTTGTAATTTTTTGTTTATTTATATGTCAGCTTCAAGCGCAATCAAACAACTTTGCTAAAAAATTGGAAGCGGCCGTGATTTTATTTGACAATTGTCAAACGCAAGATCAGTATTTGGCATCATTTTCAAAAATGGAGGAATTATACAAGCAGGATCCAACAGCTTGGTTGCCTCCGTATTATGCCAGTATCATCAAAGCTAGAATGGCGATGAAAAAGATGGGAAATACAGACATGCTTGCTGATGAAGCCATTCAATGGTTGACAATTACAAAAGCGATACATAATAGTGATGAGGTATTATGTTTGGAGAGTTTGGTATATACTTCAAAGATGTCGGTGAATCCAACATTTAGATGGAAGGCCTATGAATCAAGAATAAAGAAACCATTAGAACAGGCAATCGCGCTAAATAAAAATAATCCAAGACCTTATATTTTAAAAGCCAATTTGCAATATAAAATGCCTGTTTTATTTGGCGGTGGTTGTAATTCAGCTAGGCCCATTGCTCAAAAAGCTAAACTGGTGTTTGAGCAGCTCAAAACTGATTTTACGGTAATGCCACATTGGGGAAGACCTATTTTAGAAGATTTGATTAAGGCTTGTCCTTTATAAAACAAACCATCTTTTATCTAGTATTATTTTTTATTTAATAGTATTTTTTCTAATTATTGTCGGTTATCAACAATTTAGAAAATTCTCAAATGAACAACATTATCCTGTTTGGTAGGGTATTTGGCTAAAAATCAATCAATTTAGGGCTGAAATACTATTTTTTAAATTGATATATAATTATATATCTTTGTAAAATCAAGCCCAATGATAAAAAAAGTAAAAGAGATGATTAAATTAATTGAACTTGATGGCTGGTATTTACATTCCCAAAAAGGAAGTCATAAACAATATAAACATAGTATTAAAAAAGGGAGAGTGACAATTCCGGATCATGGAAAAAACGATGTATTGGATCATATGATTGTTAAATCAATTTTAAAACAGGCGGGATTATTGTAAACTTTAATTATACAATTATGAAAAAAAATATTGTTGAAATTTTCTTTGCTGCTAAAAATTTTTCAGCGCATGTGCCACAACTTCCTGGTTGTGTATCAACAGGTAAAACACCTGATGATATAAAATCAAATATCCTAACTGCAATTCAATTTCATTTGGAAGGTATCAAAGAGGATGGCGATAAACCGCCAGTTGCATTTAGAGGAAAATTCGAACTTATTTTTAAATTTGATACACAGAGCTTACTGAAATATTATAAGAATGTAATTACAGGTTCTGCTTTAGAAAAATATTCTGGTATTAATCAAAAGCAATTGAATCATTATGCAAATTTGCATAGAAAACCTAGGGTTGAACAAATTAAAAAAATACAATTGGCCTTTCATAACCTAGGGAAAGAATTGATGGCAGTTGAATTGTAACTAAAAAATTAATTTAATCCATTCCCTCCAGGGTCTCATCTTTAGCACCTGCAAACATACGGGCACTTATTTTTTTCAATGGGTTTAAACGCATATCTCTATAGCCTTGTCTTGCGTGTATAATTCTGATACATTCAAAAATGCTCGCTGTAAATGAGCCTGCATCAGCTTTATTTTTTCCTGCAATATCAAATGCAGTGCCGTGATCGGGACTGGTTCTTACGATTGGTAAACCTGCAGTAAAATTAACCCCTTCCCCAAATGCCAATGATTTAAATGGAATTAAACCTTGGTCATGGTACATCGCTAATACGCCATCAAATTTCTCATGTTGGCCTCTTGCAAAAAATGCATCAGCAGAATAAGGTCCGTAAACCAACATTTGTTGTTTACT
>CAINEG010000113.1 GCA_903847655.1 uncultured Bacteroidota bacterium | reverse complement strand
CCAAGTCTAAATCTGCCAATCTATCTTCCATAGCCAAAGGGTCTTTTCCTTTCCAAAAACTGGCAAAGTCCTTGGCATGATTGTAACAGCTTAGTTGTGTTTCGCCCACAATCATTGGAAAGGCAGAACATTCTCCAATACCGGTGATGCCTTCATCGGTATGCACTTTAATTAAAATATTTTGCGCAAAATACATGGTGCCTGTAGCAATGGTGAAGGGCTTCATGGGCAGTTTGTACAAGTATATATCGGTGGATCTTATTTTCATAAAACAAGGCGCTAAGGCATCAATATTAAAGGTACTTATTCTATCATTTAATTCCTCTAATCCTTTGGTTTTTAAGTTTTACTACCGATATTTGCTTTTACGAATGAATGTTAGCATGAGCTTATCCCTTGACAATACAAAAACCGCATTTGCCTACAAATCAAATGCCGAATTAAAAAGAGCCAATTTTTTATTTTCTGTAATTCAAAACTCTTTTATCGTTTCCATTGCAACTAAGTGTACGCCCTTTTTAATGAAGTCGGGATTGCCCATTAATGGATTAATACGTCAAACAATTTTCAATCAATTTGTTGGTGGAGAAACTTTGGAAGAATCCGCAAGGGTGACAAAGAAATTGGGGGCGTATGGGGTGCAAGTTATTTTAGATTATGGCGTAGAAGCAAAAGAAGGAGAAGAAAACTTTGATAAGGTGACTGAAAAAATTATAGAAGCTGTGGAATTTGCTGCGACACAAAACAATGTGCCTTTTGTGAGTGTAAAATTAACTGGCTTGGCCAGTATGCTTTTATTAGAAAAATTAAATGAAGCCCCAAGATTAAGAAGTGGCATACATGATAGCGAAGCCGATGATGCTGCCTGGGATAGAGTAAAAGATAGAATGTTTGCGATTTGTGATGTGGCAAGTGAAAAAGGGATTGGTATTTTATTGGATGCAGAAGAAACTTGGATTCAAGATCCTATTGACCGCCTGGCCATTGAGCTGATGGCCGAATACAATAAAGAAAAAGTAGTGGTGTACAATACTTATCAATTGTATCGTCATGATCGTTTTCATTTTTTAAAAATTTCACACAAGATTGCAAAAGAGGGTAATTTTTTATTAGGGGCTAAATTGGTGAGAGGCGCTTACATGGAAAAAGAAAGATTGCGCGCCCAAAAAAATGGCTATGCATCTCCCATTCATAAAACCAAGGAATTGACTGATCAAGATTTTAATGAGGCCGCTGCTTATTGTATAGAAAATAGAGATACAATGGCTTTGATTTTGGCTTCACACAATGAGCAAAGCAATAGGCTCATCGTTGATTTGATGGCAAAGAATAATTTGAGTAATAAGGATGCGCATGTTCATTTTTCTCAATTGTATGGCATGAGCGATCCTATCACTTTTAATATGGCTTTGGAAGGGTACAATGTAAGCAAGTACCTTCCTTATGGGCCCATTCAAGACGTTATTCCTTATTTAATGCGTAGGGCCGAAGAAAATTCAAGTGTTAATGGCCAAACCAATAGAGAATTGCTTTTAATTAGGAAAGAATTGGCAAGGAGGAAGGCCAAAAAATGATTTCTACATAAAAGGTATTGGTTGTAAATTGCAGCATGCTACAATACCATACTTTATTACAACACATCATGGATCATGGGGCGGAGAAAACTGACCGAACAGGCACTGGTACCAAAAGCTGTTTTGGCTATCAAATGCGCTTTAATTTAGCCGAAGGCTTTCCCATGGTGACTACTAAAAAATTACATTTAAAAAGCATCATTTACGAATTGCTTTGGTTTTTGAACGGAGATACCAATATTAAATACTTAAATGAAAACGGCGTGCGCATTTGGGACGAGTGGGCAGATGCCAATGGGGACTTAGGTCCTGTTTATGGTAAACAATGGCGTAGTTGGGAAGGAGCCAATGGCGTTGTGATTGATCAAATTACTGAACTAATTGAACAAATAAAAAAGACACCAGACAGCAGGAGATTAATTGTGAGTGCTTGGAATGTGGGCGATTTATCTAAGATGGCCTTGATGCCTTGCCACAATATGTTTCAATTTTATGTGGCCGATGGTAAATTAAGCTGCCAATTGTATCAACGCAGTGCTGATGTTTTTTTAGGGGTACCTTTTAATATTGCCTCTTATGCATTGCTCACCATGATGATTGCATCTATTTGTGAATTAGAATATGGCGATTTTGTGCATAGTTTTGGCGATGTACATTTGTACAATAATCATATAGAGCAAGCTAAATTACAATTGTCAAGAATGCCTTTCCCTTTGCCCACTATGAAAATTAATAAAGAAGTAAAAGACATATTCTCTTTTCAATTTTCAGACTTTACTTTAGAGAATTACGAAGCACATCCTAGTATTAAAGCACCGGTGGCTGTTTAAAAATAATATAAATGAATATAACACTTGTAGTAGCTGCTTCCGAAAACAATGCCATTGGTTTAAACAATCAGTTGTTGTGGCATTTGCCTAAGGACATGCGTTTTTTTAAAAATACTACTTGGGGTATGCCTATTTTAATGGGCCGAAAAACATTTGAATCCATGGGAAGCAAGCCTTTGAATGGAAGGCTCAATATCATTATTACCCGAAATAAGCATTGGACAAGCGAAGACGTTATGGTGGTGCATACAATGGAGGAGGCCATTGCTTTGGTGACTAAATTTAATTACAATGAATTATTAGTGATTGGAGGTGGTGAAATTTATACCATGGCATTGCCTTTGGCAAATAAAATATGGTTGACTAGGGTACATACTACCATAGAAGGGGATACATTTTTTCCAACAATAGGTCCCGATTGGAAAAGAATAAGTGTTGCTGATAATGAAGCTGATGCTAAGCACGCTTATGCTTTTGATTTTGAATGTTGGACAAGAAAATAAAATGAAGTACAACACCCTTATCTTAATTAATAAATATATTAGTTATTTATGGAAAGCCTCCAATGGGCGAGGACATGGGGTGCATTCTCCATTTGTATATGCTTTCATCAAAAATGTATTAAACACCAAATCAAAAGGGGAAGGTATTCAAGCCATTGAATTGTATCGTCAACAATTATTAAATAATCAAACCCAAATCAACATTCTTGATTTGGGTGCAGGTGCCGATTTGCAAGGGAATAAATCAAAAACTATTGCCCAAATTGCTAAAGGGGCATTAAAGCCAAAAAAATATAGCAAGCTCTTAAGTCGAATTGTTGCTTATTACCAGCCCACTCAGATTCTAGAAATGGGTACTTCCTTAGGCATTACAACTTGTTATTTAGCAGAGGCTGCACCCGCTGCTTCGTTAGTGACCATGGAAGGATCGCCAGCTGTTGCAAAGGAGGCCATGGCTACTTTTAAAAATTTAGGATTTCAAAACATACAATTAATAGAAGGCAATTTTGATCAAAGCTTGCCCATATACTTACATGGAATTTCAACTATTGGTATTGCTTATGTAGATGGCAATCATAGATACGCTCCCACCATGCAGTATTTTAATTTGCTTTTAACTAAATCCGATGAGCAGTCAATTTTAATTTTTGATGACATACATTGGAGCAGTGCAATGGAAAAAGCTTGGGAGGAAATTAAGGCAGATGCAAGGGTTTCATTGACCATTGATTTATTTTATATAGGCATTGTGTTTCTTAAAAGAGGAAATAAAGAAAAAGAAAACTTTACCATTAAATTTTAACCATTGCTACCTTCATCATTCATCGCTTCTTTGCAGGGTTTGCCTGGTTTTGATCAGGAGGCTTTTTTAAAAGTACATGAAACACAAGACCAGCTTACTTCTGTTAGATTGAATCAACAAAAGCCTTTTGAATTAGCGGGGCATGCTTTTTTGGAAAACAAAGAGTTAATTCCTTGGTGCACCAATGCGTATTATTTAAATGAACGCCCTTTGTTTGTATTAGATCCTTTGTGGCATGCAGGTGCTTATTATGTGCAAGAGGCCAGCAGTATGTTTTTACATTATCTACTTGAACAAATAACCCCTAAGCCAATGGCTTTGAAAGTGCTGGACTTATGTGCAGCACCTGGAGGTAAAACTACCTTGCTAGCTAATTATTATCAAAATGGGTTGGTGGTGGCTAATGAGACTATCAAATCCAGAAATGCCATATTGGTAGAAAACCTAACTAAATGGGGAGCAGACCATGTGGTGGTGACACAAAATGATCCTGCGCATTTTAAAGCATTGCCAGATTTTTTTGATGTCTTGATGATTGATGCGCCCTGCAGTGGTAGCGGCTTGTTTAGAAAAGATCCTGAAGCCATTGCCCATTGGAGTGAAGACAGTGTGCAACATTGCAGCACAAGACAAGCAAGGATCTTGGAAGACAGTATGGATTGTTTAAAAGAAGGCGGCTTTTTAATTTATTCAACTTGTTCATATTCTTTAGAAGAAGATGAAGATAGAATGGATCAAATTGCTTCGATGCCAGGAATGAAAAATATTCAAATGAATGTTCCTACTGAATGGAATATAGTGACCACTTACAGTAAGGAATACCAATGCCAAGGTTTTAGATTTTATCCGGATAAAGTAAAAGGGGAAGGATTTTTTATCACCGTATTTCAAAAAGAAGAAGTTTCCTCTAGCAGTGGTTATTACAACAATCATCCTGTTACTGTGCCTGCTTCAAAGAAAGAATTAGAACAACTAAAAAATCTTTTTGCACTACCAGATAATTATGATTGTATCCAACATCAAAATAGCCTGATTGCTTTACCGCATTCTTTTGAACAAGATTTCAATGCTTTAATCCATCATCTGTACATTAAAAAAATGGGCATAACGCTTGGTGAATTTAAAGGGGCCGATTTGATTCCGGCCCATGCCTTGGCCATGAGTACTTGGACCCATTTGCCCTATCAAAGATTAGAAGTTGATGAGGCCACTGCTTTACAATACTTAAGAAGAGCCGATTTGAATTTACCTAATGGCAAAGGATGGCATCTACTTACCTATAAAAAAATAGGCTTAGGATGGGCTAAATTATTGCCCAATAGATCGAATAATTACTATCCAAATGAATGGAGAATATTGAATTACTAACGTTTATACATATTAATTTATATAATATTTAATTTTAATGGTTTCTTTGCATTTGCTTTTTGTACCTTTGCCCGATGCGACTTAAACTTGCTTTTTTACTTTGTTTACTCTTGGGCTTGATGGCCCAAACTAGCTTATATGCTAAACATAAAGCACGCACAAAGAAAAAGGCGAATCATGCAATTGTGCATAAAAAATCCATTGCGCATCATTCCACTAAAAAAGGCAAAAAACACAAGGCTAGAAAATACATGGCCAAAGAACCAAGGGACAAAGCACCTAGTGAAATGATTGCGCAGAACAAAGAAAAATTGAGGCTAAGTGATAGTGTACATAATTCTTATATTCAATTAGACAACAAAGAAGTGGAAGAAGGTTATTTTGCTGGTCTATTTTCAAAGCAAAAAAAAATAGCTTCTTTTGAAACCTTAGAAGGAACTGCTTCTGTTTTTAAAAGTGTGAGCGGATGGGAGGATAAAAAGTTTTATATCCTAACCAATCAGTTGCCTATTGGTACTATAGTGCGTATTACTACTGCCGACTTTAAAAGTATTTGTGCTAAAGTAATCAGCTCCTTACCAGATGTAAGTAATTCTATTCAGTATCGATTGAGTGATGCGGCGGCTGCCATTTTAGGTATCACCAATAAGACCTTCAAGATTTCTGTAACCTATTAATGTTTTCTATGAAATGTAAATTGTTAAGTTGTTTATTTTTATTAACAACGGTGCTTATAAGTTGTGCTCAATCAGGAGCCAAAGAGTCCACTACCTTAAGTGCTGCTGCATTTAAAGAAGCCATTGCACAAAAAGAAGTACAAGTGTTAGATGTGCGCACGGCAGCTGAATTCAATGGTGGCCATATTCAACATGCCTTACAAGCCAATTGGTTGGATAAAAAAGAATTTACAGATCGTACCCAACATTTAGACAAATCAAAACTCGTATATATTTATTGTCAAGCAGGTGGAAGAAGCGCTTCTGCGCAGACTTATTTAGCAGAGCAAGGATACAAAGTAATTAATTTGGAAGGAGGCATGAGCAATTGGAAAATGAATAGTTTCCCGGTAGAAGGAAATGGAGACAAAGCTCAAATGCGTGTGATCGATTTTGAAAAAACAATTACTAACAATGATTATGTGTTGGTAGATGTAGGAGCTGAATGGTGCCCGCCTTGTAGAAAAATGTTGCCTGTATTGGCTGAATTAAAACAAAAACCAGCCCATCCTTTTTATTTCTTAGCAGTGGATGGAGGTATAGATATTGAGGTAATGAAAGCGATACATAGTGAAGCTTTGCCCACTTTTATATTGTATAAACATGGTAAAGAAGTATGGAGAAATCAAGGCATCACTAGCCTTGATGCTTTTAATACAGCGCTGAAATAGTTTATACTTTTCGGTAGCCTCTTAAAAAATCTACGATGGGCATTCTTTTCTTTCCTTCCCATTGAATATCATTGAGTCCAAGATAGCCATTGCTGCAAGCAATTTTTGCATAAGTTTTACCATCAGTTAAAAAACTTCCCATTGGTTCGCTTGGCTGTTCCTTTATGATATAGGTTGAAAATAATTTTACAGTTTTGTTATCTATTTTAGTGATTGCGCCAGGAAAAGGGGCTAAGCCTCTTACCAAATTGTGAATGTCTTGTATTTTATTATGCCAATCAATTTCGCAATCCTTTGTAAATATTTTGGGTGCGTGTTTTAAATCGGTTCCTGCTTCAACATTTTTTTGTGGTATTGCTGCTATTGTTTTATTCATCAATCCATCCACTGTTTTGATTAATAATTGAGCGCCTACTTCCATCATAGTATCATGCAATTCGCCCGCCGTCATATTTTCGAAAATTTCAATTTTATCTTGTAGTAAGATGGCGCCTGTGTCAATGGCATGTTGTAATTGAAAAGTGGTTACGCCTGTTTCTTTCTCACCATTAATAAGGGCCCAGTTAATAGGGGCAGCACCTCGGTATTGAGGTAGCAATGAGCCATGCACATTTAATGTACCCATGGGCGGGAAAGACCATATAATTTCGGGCAGCATTCTAAAAGCCACTACTACTTGTAGGTCGGGTTGAAGCATTTTAAGGGCCTCAAAAAATTCGGGTGATTTTAGTTTTTCTGGTTGTAGTACCGGTAAATTATTTTCAATGGCAAATTGTTTTACAGCACTTTGTTGAAGCTGCATGCCTCTGCCTCCTGGCTTATCTGGAGCCGTCACAACCGCCACCACATTCATTTTAGCTTCCAATAAGGCGCTTAAAGAAGCTACCGCAAAAGCAGGAGTGCCCATAAAAATAATCCTAGGTTTTCTATCCATAACGCAAAGTTAGTTTATCTGCCATAATTATGTACTTTTGCCCTTTGCACCCTAGGTGCCTTACTAAAAATAAACAATATGCAACAAGTAAAAAATGGGGAT
>CAINEG010000112.1 GCA_903847655.1 uncultured Bacteroidota bacterium | reverse complement strand
TTAAACTTTAATAATTACAATGTATAAAATAGTAAAAATGAAAAAATTTATTCTTATTGATGTGTTTTTGTGTTGTATGTTTTCTTTTCATAATCTTCAAGCTCAAAAGCTTTCGGAAAACATTAAATTAAACCAAGTGGGTTATTATACCCATGGACCAAAAAATGCCATTGTTACTGGAGGCGCCAATGAAAAATATTTTTACATTACTTCCACCAATTTAAGAGATACTTTTTTTACTGGCAATTTAGGAGCCACTAAATCATCTACCTATTCTACTACCAAAACACAGTTGGCCGATTTTTCTAGCTTTCAAAAAAGGGGAGCCTATGTCTTAGTGATCAATAACCTAGGACACTCTTATGTTTTTACCATTGGCGATGATGTTTTATCCAATGCACTCAACGCATCGCTTAAAGGATTTTATTATCAAAGAATGTCCATGCCGCTAGAAGAAAAATATGCAGGCAAATGGGCGCGCGGTGCTGGACATCCAGACAATAAAGTATTTATCCATCCATCAGCGGCTTCTAAAGAAAGGCCTGCAGGATTTGTCATTGCAAGCCCTGGTGGTTGGTATGATGCAGGAGATTACAATAAATACATTGTTAATTCAGGCATTACCATGGGAACCTTGTTTTCTGCCTATGAAGATTTTCCTGAAGCCAGTAAAATGGTAAGACCAACTATTCCTTACCATAAAACTGGAGTGCCTGCTATCATTGAAGAAGCTGTCTATAATTTAAGATGGATGTTAACCATGCAAGACCCCAATGATGGTGGCGTGTATAACAAATGTACCAATGCAAGTTTTGATGGCATGATTCTTCCTGGCATTACCACCTTACCTAGGTATGTAGTTCAAAAAAGTACAGCAGCCAGTTTAGATTTTGTAGCAGTTACGGCACAAGCAGGACGAATTTTTAAAAAATTTAAAGCACAGTATCCTGGTTTAGCCGACAGTTGCGCGACAGCTGCAAATAAAGCATGGCATTGGGCCTTGATGAATAAAAATTTAGCGTACGATCAGGATGGAAACAATAAAAAATTTGCACCTGCCATTACTACTGGAGGTTATGGTGACGGACATTTTGAAGATGAATGGTTTTGGGCGGCTTCTGAAATGTATAGTTTGAATGCTAAGAATGAATACCTAGAAATAATAAAAGCCAATCAAAAACTAGCGAAAATTGAAGTCCCTAGTTGGAGTTCTGTTAGCATGCTTGGTTATTATACTTTAATTAGAAATAAAAATGCGGCTGCCCTTAGTGCAACAACTGAAATGAAAAAAGAAGTTTTAGCCATGGCAGAAAGTTTTTTGAAAAATCAAAACCAAAATGCGTTTAATACCATTATGGGTCAGCAGGCCAGTGATTTTGTTTGGGGAAGCAATGCAGTAGCTGCTAATCAAGGTATTCTTTTAATCAACGCCTATTTAATTTCAAAAGATAAAAAATATTTAGACGCTGCTATGTCCAATGTGGACTATCTCTTGGGAAGAAATGCAACCGGTTATTGTTTTATAACAGGCAGCGGAAGTAAATCACCCATGCATCCACATCATCGCCCATCTATTGCAGATGGCGTAACAGAGCCTGTTCCAGGCTTACTCGTAGGTGGTCCCAATCCTGGAAAACAAGATGGATGCGTTTACGAATTCTCAGAAACAGAAACAGCCTACACGGATGTAGACTGTTCTTATGCTAGCAATGAAATTGCCATTAATTGGAATGCGCCACTTGTTTATTTATTAAATGCCATTCAAGCATTGAAACAAGAGGCAGGCTATATAAAAAAATAGGAATTATCTATTTTTATACAATTTGTCTAAGTATTCATAACGCGCATCATGCAATGCTTTTTCAGTTCTTGATTTAATATCTATGATCATCACCGGTGGTGTTGGATCGTTGCTTGTGGCTACTTTCCATTCTGGTAAATTACCGCCATTGGGATTGTAAGATTTAATAAAATTAGCAAAGTAGCTATTCATAGTTTCAGACACTTGATAGTCATCAGGCGTCCAAGCATATTCTTTGATTAAATGCAAATTACCCATACAGTATTCAATTTCACATGCATGAGGTGCACCCACTGCAGGAGGAGCAGCAGCAGCTTCGGTTTTACTCATTGTACCACCAGCTAATCCTGCCACTAAATTCGCATCCACTAAAGCAGGACGAAGTTTACTGTACAAATAACGATACACCGGTTGACTACTATTTTTACGGTGCAAGTCAAACCATTTCCAAGTGGAATAAGCAATGAATCCATCTGAAGATAAGGCAGTAGCAGAAAGCTCCACTTCTTTTTCTGAATGTGCTGGATACAAGTTTAAAATTTCTGTAGCATTGTTAGGGAATTCTGCTTTCACTCTATTGATATAATTTTCAACCGTATTAGTTTGTCCCTGCATAAAAGCAGACCCTGGAGTTTCTGCTGAATTCCATCCTACTAACAATGGAATTTGTGCTTGTTCTTTGGCGTTAAAAATTTGATTTAAATATTTTGGTAAAAAATGTCCATCTAAAACCACAGGGAAACCAAAGGTTTTTGATTCCACATACATTTCATACAAATCACGTGCGCTTAATGCCCTCAATGCTTTTAAAGAATGCACGCCTGCTTTTTCAGCAAAATCTTTTCCTGTTTTTTCTGCCTCTTGCAAGGTTACAGGTGCCATGGTTGGTTCAATACCAGCGCCGCTTTCACCAATGGCTGCATGCACTAAGCCTTTAGCCAATGGAGAAGCCATTTGATAACTCACTGCAATAGATCCAGCAGATTCCCCCGCAATGGTCACATGATTGGGATCGCCACCAAAAGAAGCAATATTATTTTTCACCCATTGTAAGGCAGCCAATTGATCATAATAACCATAATTGCCCGATGATTGATGGGAAGATTCTGCACTTAGTGCTGGATGTGCAAAATTGCCAAAAACATTTAAACGATAATTGCAAGTGATCACCACAATTCCTTTTTTCGCCATGGTTTCCCCATCATACCTTGGTTCAGAAGCATCGCCTGCAACATTGCCACCTCCATAAAAATAGACAAGCACAGGTAAATTTTTTGTATTACGTGTTGCGGGTGTCCATACATTTAAATAAAGACAGTCTTCACTTACACCATTGGATCTTGAATTCATGTCCCCCCAAATAAGCACCTGCATAGGTCGAGGTCCAAAATGTTTGGTTTCTTTCACGCCTTTCCATGGAGCAAGGGGTTGAGGATCTTTCCAACGCAAATCCCCTACTGGTGGTTTGGCAAAGGGAATACCAAAATAAGTTTGAATACCTGATTTGGTATCATAATTCCCTTCTATCATCCCATTTTGAGTATTGGTTTGAACAGCAAAGGCATTGGTATTGGCCTGAGCCATACTCATTAGGGCGCTGATGCTAAAAGTAAATGCAAGCAAAGTTTTTTTCATAGGTATTTTTTTATCCATTAAGTTTTCAACTGAACTACACAATTTATTAAAAAATCAATTAACTTCATAAGCAATTATATAAACATGAAAAAACAACTATTACTAGCTTTTGCTATGGCCACCACACTTGCTTTAAATGCTCAAGTAAAAGCTAAACCAGAAGATACCGAGTACTATACTCCTGTTCCAAAAAAAGTAACGCCAGCTAAAGGAATTACTGCTGCACCATCAGATGCGATTGTTTTATTCAATGGTGCCAATTTGGACGAATGGGAATTGGTCAATCATCCTGATAGTAAAGAAACATGGGATTTGGTAGATGCCACCATGCGTGTAAGCAAAACCAATGGAGATATTCAAACCAAAAGAAAGTTCATGAATTATCAAATGCATATTGAATATTTGATACCAAGTTATATCACAGGTTCAGGTCAAGCAAGAGGAAACAGCGGTATTTTCTTAGCGTCCTTACCCGCAGGCGTAGGCAACGCTGGTGGTTATGAATTACAAGTACTAGATAATTTTACCAATACCACTTATGTTAACGGACAAGTGGGCAGTATTTATAAACAAACACCTCCCTTGGTCAATGCTACCTTGCCTGCAGGAGAATGGCAAACCTATGATGTTATTTGGACTGCTCCTTTGTTCAATGAAGATGGTACTTTAAAGTCCGCGGCAAGAATTACTGTATTTCACAATGGAATTTTAGTACAAAATGATTTTGTATTGAAAGGAGATACGCCTTATATAGGTCAACCTGTTTATGTAAAACACGGTGCAAGCCCAATTAAATTACAAGCACATGGAGATAAAAGCGAACCACTTAGTTACAGAAATATTTGGGTAAGACCATTGTAAAATATTCAGCTTACCTATCTAATAAAAAAAGGCCCCAATATCTTGGAGCCTTTTTTTATTTAGTATCAACTCATTAATTATTTATTCACTAATGGGGCTACTTTAGTTCCAATCAACTCAATCGCTTTTAATAATTGTTTATGGGAGAGTCCTGCATCCATTTGAAAGGTAAATCTGGAAATACCTCCGAGTGCATTGCTGTGGCGAATAATTTTTTCAGCCACTATTTCGGGATTGCCAACCACTAATGCACCAAGTATTCCATTTTGTGCATCAAACCTGGCCTTGGTCACCGGAGGATAGCCTCTTTCTTTCCCAATCTTTGTAAACATTTCTGCATAGCCTGGATAATAGGCTTCAACCGCTGCTTCATTTGTTTCTGCAACAAATCCAAGAGAATGCACACCTACTTTTAATACCTCTGGACCATGTCCTGCTTCTGCTCCAGCTTGTCTGTACAAATCAATCAAGGGTTTGAAACGATGGGTTTCTCCACCAATGATGGCCACCATTAAAGGCAAGCCCAATGCGCCCGCACGAATAAAAGATTCAGGTGTGCCACCCACACCCAACCAAATAGGTAATTTATTTTGAAGCGGTCTTGGATAAATAGATTGATTGATTAAGGAAGCTCGAAATTTGCCCGACCAATTAATCAATTCATTATTTCTTATTTGTAATAATAAATCAAGTTTCTCTGTGAAAAGTTCATCATAATCATGAAGGTTCAGTCCAAACAAAGGAAATGATTCAATAAAGGAACCCCTGCCCACCACCATTTCTGCTCTACCATTAGAAATTAAATCCAAGGTGGAAAAATTTTGAAACACTCTTACAGGATCTGCAGCGCTTAATACCGTTACGGCACTAGTTAAAATAATTTTTTTAGTTCGAGTGGCAGCGGCAGCCAATAACATAGAGGAAGCAGAATCAAGAAATTCTTTTCGATAATGTTCGCCAATGCCAAAAACATCCAAGCCCATCGCATCGCTGTATTCAATGCGTTCAAGTAATTCTGCAATGGCTTGCGCATTGCTAATTGTTGAATCGGCTGGTACGGCAGCAAAACTATCTATGCCTATTTCCATGGTATAAAATTATTCGATATAGAATTAAAAAAGCCCCGAACAATGTTCGGGGCTTGTGGCACCACCCGGGCTCGAACCGGGGACACAAGGATTTTCAGTCCTTTGCTCTACCAACTGAGCTACAGCGCCATCCTAGGTTCAATGAAATTCTAAGACCTCTATGAACCGGGGAGCAAATATAGGCCAGGCGGCCTTAAATAGCAAAAAATATGGCTGCTTTATTGAAAATCAGTGCTTTACTAAGCCGAAGTAGCCACGATAAAAAAGGAAATAATGATCAAGGCCAAGCCCATCCATTGCTTGGGGCTAAGCCTTTCTTTGAAAAACAAATAGCCGATGAGTACCGACAAAAGTTGACTACTAATGATCAAAATATTGATCACCATGATGGGCAGGTACTGATAAGATACATTGATGGCTAGTCCACCAGCCACCAACAAAAATCCTAATTGCAAATACTTAAGTATATGTATTGCGCTTATATAATTCAATAAGTCTTTGAACAAGCCATCGCGTACGACCAATACTAGTCCAAACAACATGGCAGTTGTTTCAACAACTAAACTAAAACCAAGCGGGCCCCACCAACTAATTGGATAAGTATACAAAGCATAAGAGCTACCCCAAAAAAAGCTAGCCAGTACTCCGTACAACATGCCGTTTTTTTGTTCACTTACACTTGAATTTTGTTTTCCTTGAAAATATAAAAGAATTAAACCAGCGGTTGAAAATATAAATGCGTATAAATAATTCGCTTTCCAAACTTCACCAACAATAAAGACAGCGGTTAAAATAGTAAACAATTTTATCGCAGATACAGGCACCACAATGCTTACAGGCGCTCTTTGTATGCCTCTTAAAAAAAATACCAAGCCAAAAATATTAAATACACTCAGTGCAATGGTTAATAAAAAAGGATTGCCGAAACTTAAGTTATGTACGGTCCATCCTTTAAAAAAAGCATTATCTCTACATCCAAAATATAAAATAGAAAATATGCCGGAAGCAAATATGCCTCTGTAAAACATGCCTATTTGATAAGGAATAGTTTCAGTAACTTTTTTCCAATACGCATTGCTGATGGCAAAACAAAATGCACCAATTAAGACAAAAACAATTCCCATATTAATATTCACAATTTTTAGGCGTACGCGCAAAAGGAATTACGTCTCTAATATTGGTCATGCCTGTAACAAATTGTATCATTCTTTCAAAACCTAAACCAAAGCCCGCGTGCGGTACGGTGCCAAATCTTCGAGTATCTAAATACCAGCTCATGTCCTCTAAAGGAATATGCATCTGATTCATTCGGGCTTCCAACTTGTCTAAACGCTCCTCTCTTTGGCTTCCACCCACGATCTCTCCAATGCCCGGTGCTAGTATATCCATGGCTGCCACAGTTTCTTTGCCTGGTGCACAACCATCATTCATACGCATGTAAAAGGCTTTGATCGCTGCAGGATATCCCGTTACAATAACTGGTTTTTTAAAATGTTGCTCTACCAAATATCTTTCATGCTCACTTTGTAAATCAATTCCCCATTTCACTTCGTATTGGAATTTCTTTTTCTTATAGTGATTACTATTTAATAAAATATCAATGGCTTCTGTA